>ONXK01000298.1 GCA_900321785.1 uncultured Lachnospiraceae bacterium
TTAGACGATATTAAAAACACTAAGTTGAACTCCGGAAATGAAAACAGAAAATGATATTCCGGAATTGAAAAACAGGAAATGAAAATCAGGAAACTGACTGCATGAATGAGAATCTTAAAAAAGTTAAAACCATATTTCGCAGTCCTGCAATTTCGGCAATTTTCGAATGGTCAAAATGTGTCCATCTGCGTGTAGTATTGATATGTGTACTGACAGTGACGACAACACTTTTGTCCCTTGGCGTCACTCTTACGACAAGAGATCTGATTGATGGTGCCATCGGGTTTCATACAAACGCTGTCATAAAATACGGTGCGATCCTGGGCTGTCTTTTTATCCTGCAAAGACTGATTGCGGTAGGACTTTCCCTGCTTCGCACGGATACCTCGTCAACCCTGCAGAAATCACTGCAGGGAATGCTGACGGAGGAAATCCTGACCAAGGATTATGCCAGCTTACGCAGCTATCACAGCGGAAACCTGGTAAACCGTGTATTTTACGCAGCTATCACAGCGGAAACCTGGTAAACCGTGTATTCTCGGATATGGCGGTTGTGAAAGACGGGGTGGTTTCAACACTTCCCAGTTTTGTCAGTATTGGTGTCAGTTTCTTTGGAGCGGCTGCAATCCTGGTCTCTATGGACTGGCGCTTTGTTATTCTGCTGCTGTTTGGCGGAGCCCTTGGCCTTGGCCTTGTCCTTCTGTTTCGCAACCCCATGAAACGCAGGCACAAGAGGATGCAGGAGGCAGAGGCATCCCTGCATGCGACGACCCAGGAATCTCTTGAGAATATCCGCCTGATCAAGGCAAGTGTATCGGAAAACCGCACCCTGGGCCAGATCAGAAAGCGTCAGGAAGTGCTGCGCAAAGAACAGGTACGGCAGGGACGGTTCAGCACGGTCATGAATAACAGTATGGGCATGGTCTTTCAGTATCTCTGTCGGCAATCTGACCTATGGCTCCCTTGCAGCTATTATCCAGCTGATCGGCAGGATCCAGGGACCGATCGCCAATGCCGTGAACCTGGCAGCCCGGGCCTATGGTGTGATCTCCTCCGCGGAACGTCTGCAGGAACTGACTGACCTTCCGGCGGAAGAGGAGGGCGAGAATCTCCCTGACTTTACATCCATCTGCATAGAAAACGTGTGGTTCCACTATCCGGACAGCAAAGAAAACGTCCTGAAAAATGTCAATTGCAGGATCAGGCGCGGAGACTTTGTCGCCCTGACCGGTATCTCCGGAGGCGGCAAGACCTCTCTGTTCCAGCTTCTGCTGGGAATCTACCATCCTACGCAGGGGAGTGTATATTTCCGGAAAGAACGCCTGGTAAAGGAAGAAAACACTCAGAAGAGATCAAAGAGAGTTCCGGCAATTTTACGGAAGGCGGGATCGAAAGACAGGTCCCTGCCGGAAAAGCAACCCGTCCGCTCTTTGCATATGTACCTCAGGGCAACACACTGTTTTCCGGTACCCTGCGTGAAAACCTTACCATGTTTACGGACGATGCCTCGGATGCAGATGTCATGAAGGCGGTAAAGGCTGCCTGCATAGACGGACTGGTGGAGGACATTGGCCTGGAAGCTGTTCTGGGAGAACGCGGCATGGGCCTTTCCGAGGGCCAGGCACAGCGCGTCGCCATTGCCAGAGCCCTCCTTAGCGGTGCGCCTGTCCTTCTGCTCGATGAATCCACCAGTGCGCTTGATGAAGAGACGGAGGCAAAGCTCCTTGCCAACATTTCCGCTATGCGCGATAAGACCTGCTTTATCGTGACCCACCGCAAAGCCGCTAAGACGATCTGCGATTATGAGCTGCATATTGCGGACAGAGTCTTGACGAAGAAGGTATAAGATGTGAAACGATACCAGGATGAGTCAACATAATCTCACTCGTGGATATTATTAGTTTTGAACGTATAAATATATATTGGAGTAGTACAATCAGAGATTCGATTTAGTAAGAACATTGCTTGGTATGTTTTCTGGCAATATACTCTCACACAATACAAGTATATATGATCAGAAA
>ONXK01000297.1 GCA_900321785.1 uncultured Lachnospiraceae bacterium
CCGTACAGGAAGGTGCGGGATTTACTCATACCCTCCGCGCGGAGGGGCATGGAGACGATGGCGCCTTCGGGGAAGTTCTGGATGGCGATCCCCAGAGCCAGAGCCATGGCGCCTGCGGCGGTGAGACCGCTGTCGCCGGAAAGCCATCCCGCGTAGACGACGCCGACAGCCATTCCCTCGGGAATATTGTGGAGGGTCACGGCCAGGATGAGTTTGGTCGTCCTGCGCATGCCGCTGCGGGGACCCTCTTCCGTACTGTCCAGGTGCATATGCGGGGTGATGAGATCCAGAACCAGCAGGAAGAACATGCCGATCAAAAAGCCGACGGCGGCAGGAACGAAGGCGAGCCGCCCCAGCTTCTCTGCCATTTCGAGAGAAGGATTCAAAAGACTCCAGAAGGAAGCGGCGACCATGACGCCGGCGGCAAAACCGGTCAGGGTCTTGCGGATTCCGGTGCTCATTTCACCTTTCAAAAAGAAGACACAGGCGGAACCCAGTGTCGTTCCCGCAAAAGGAATCAGAACACCGATCATGGTAATTGTATTTCCATTATACTTGCTGCAAGGATGATTGCAAGCGGGAAATACGGACTGTTTGGATGGCGGGAAATACGGACTGTTTGGATGGCGTATGGGACAAGGGTCTGGTAAAATAAAGGAAGTCGTTCCTGACACAGGCATATTTGAGAGAGGAAAAAAAGGAATGCATCAGAATCGAATCGTGCTGGTCTCACATGGAAATATTGCCAGGGCTATGTTGGAAACTATTGAGCTTTTCATGGGTACCCGACAGAATGTTGCAGCTTACGGACTTCAGAGAGATATGACGGAGGAAATGCTGATGTCATCCCTCCGGGCGGAACTGCTTGCGGACAGCGGGTGTATCACCGGAAAATACCTGGATGCCATTGTTTCACAGACCACCTATTAAGGTCCCTACATGTTCATCACCAACGAGATCCTGCAGGCCGCAGACGAGGATGAGCTTTACGCACTGTTCGAATGATTAAGGAATCGGGACCGGAGAAAAGAATACTGACCGTCAGACGGGCAGGATTTTCAACGGATCCGCAGATTGATAAAGGGAAAAGGAGAAGAAAAAATGTTGGCAATCTTTATCTGTCCATTGACAGAAACCGCTATTGCAATCTTTATGACAGAAACCGCTATTGCAATCTTTATCGCGAACGTCAGGTTATCGTTGATGTTCACCCAAAACAGACATCGTTTTCTAAAACAACATTCGGGTGCGGAACTTCTTCACAAAGAGGTTCCGCACAGTTGTTTTAGGCAGGTCAAAGATTGCGTTCAGGGCTGATAAGTCTGTGAACGGGAAACCCACAGGAGTTTGGCTGTAAACCGGACTCCTGTGGGTTATTGTTTTTTCTTATTTCAGCGTCAGAATGCCCTCCAGTTTCAGCAATTGTGCCTTTTTATCGACTCCTCCTGCATAGCCGGTGAGGCTGCCGTCAGCACCGACAACCCGGTGGCAGGGAATAAGCAGAGAAATCGGATTATGGCCTACTGCACCGCCCACTGCCTGGGCCGACATATGCGGCAGACCGCGCCGGGCGGCAATGACAGATGCGATTTCCCCATAGGTCCTGGTCTGCCCGTAAGGAATGGTCAAAAGAACATCCCACACCGCCTTGCGGAAGGGAGTCCCACGGGGAGAAAGAGGAGGCAGAAAGGCGGGATCCTGACCGGTGAAATAGATCTCCAGCCAGTCAAGCGTCTGCTCAAAAACAGGCGTGAGACGCTCTTCACGAGGAAGGGTCAAGGTGTCGGCATAATATTTTTGACCCTCAAACCAAAGGCCTGTAAGTGAAGAATCATTGCCTGATAGAAGGATTTCCCCAAGGGGAGAAGGATAGTGATAAATATATTCCATAATTGCCTCCTGATAAAATGCGTTTATTCTGAGATTAGCATCTGAGAAACCGTGATCGATGCCTTTATGAACTATGCCCGGCAGAGTCTTCGGTACAGTTCGTAAAGGACTAAAGGACGCCAGAAAACTTTCGAAAGAGGCTCTCGGGAGTACATTCGAGAACCTTCTCAATCTTTGTAGAAGCGCTCTATTCTGCGCATGATCCTGGCGAAGTCGATGCTGCATTCACCGCCGGAGATCCTGATTGGAATG
>ONXK01000295.1 GCA_900321785.1 uncultured Lachnospiraceae bacterium
AGCTCTGGCAATCGGTATCATTCTTCTCATCATCATGGTTCTGAAAACAAAGATCCAGGCCTTCCTGGCTCTGATTACAGCAACTGTCCTTGTCGGTGTTGTTGAGATCCTTATCCTCAGCATCTTCATGCACTGATCAAAAGCTTTGTGACATAAACACGTATACGGATTATCCCATGTCCGCAGATATTTGACGGGCATGGGATATATATGAATAAACAGCATGTCCCGAATGTAAGGAGGCAATATGGCTGCATGTGTAGTAGTGGCAGATGATCTGACCGGCGCCAATGCGACCGGCGTCCTTCTGACAAAGATGCAGTACCGGGCTGCGACGATCATGTCTCTGAAAGATATGGACCCGGAACAGGTGCGGGAAAGTGACTGCCTGCTGTATCCGACAGACAGCAGGGGCGTGGATCCGCAGGAGGCATATCGAAGGGTGTACGAGGCTTCTGAGCGTCTCAAAGACGACAGTGTCCTTTTGTACGGAAAACGTATTGATTCCACACTCAGAGGAAACCTGGGCAGTGAGACAGATGCTATGCTGGACAGTCTGGGCGAGGATTATATCGCGGTCGCGGCTCCCTGCTTTCCGTCTTCCGGAAGGATCGTGATCGGCAACTATATGCTGGTCAACGGGGTTCCGCTCCACAGGACCAATATCGCCCTGGATCCCAAATGCCCGGTCACCATTTCCGAGGTGGACAGGCTCTTTAAGGAACAGAGCAAATATAAGGTGGCGGCGATCCGCATGGGTGAGATGATGAACGGCGTCGATGCGCTTGTACAAAAAATCAGCGATCTTTGTCAGGCCGGATACAGGATCATTACGGTGGACTGTGTTTCACAGGAGGATCTTGAACTGATTGCGGATGCCTGTATTGCGAGCAAAAAGAAGATCCTGGCAGTAGATCCCGGCGTTTTTACCGCCACGCTTGCCAGAAAGATCATCAAGCCCAGGATGGAGCGCAGATCAAACCATATCCTGGTGGTCGTCGGCAGTGTCAACTCCAGTACGACGGCCCAGCTACAGGAGCGCAGGGAGGCTGAGATCGGCCGCGTCGTAGAGGCGGTGCTGAAGGAATCCGGAAACTATACGGTGTCTTCTGTAGTCGGAGACGGAATCTATCCGGAGAACAGGATCGACTTTCTGCCGTACATGAAGCGGTATTCATGCACGATGGAAGATATATCGGAAATGATCACCGGCGCACTGGCGGAAATCACCGTCCGGCTGCTGCGAAGAGACTCCCGTTTCCACGGCTTATATGCCAGCGGAGGCGATGTGACCCAGGCTCTGTGCGGATATTTCGGTGCCGTGGGCCTGGACCTCAGGGACGAAGTCCTGCCCCTGGCTGCCTACGGACAGTTCAACGGAGGCGAATTTGACGGCCTTGATTTTATCACCAAGGGAGGAAGCCAGGGAGATAAGACCGCGCTCAATACCTGCGTGAACTATCTCAAGGAAAAATTGTTTATCTGATTCTGAATATGCTATACTTATTTTGAATCTTTCATCATACATGTTTACGGGCATCTGCCCATGGCCACAAGTATATACACTGCTATTTGTGCCGGAGCGCCACAAATAGCCCTGATGACAGATTGTCTTTGCACTTTTTTTTCGTCGTCTGTCAAGCAGAGCGCTTTGGAACGGAGATAAAAATGACAGAAAAAAAACCTATGATTGCAGTACCGATCGGTGATCCCGCAGGCGTCGGCCCCGAGATCGTTGCGAAAGCGTGTGCACTTGAAAAGGTAAACCGGGCAGCAGATGTTATCGTGATCGGTGACCGTCAGGTCATGGAGAAGGCTGTCAGGATCGTGAGTGCTGACCTCAGTATCAATGTGGTAGAAAAACCCGCGGACGGCGATTACCGCCCCGGCATCCTGAACCTGATCGACCTCGACAACATTGACCAGTCTCAGTTTTCCTACGGCCTTGTCCAGGCTATGTGCGGAAAGGCTGCCTTTGCCTATATTAAGAAGAGTATCGAGCTTGCCATGAGCGGCGAGGCGGACGCAGTCGCGACGACTCCTATCAATAAGGAAGCCCTGCACGCGGCGGAAGTCCCCTTCATCGGTCATACAGAGATCTTCGGAGCCCTGACCAATACACCCGATCCGCTGACTATGTTT
>ONXK01000292.1 GCA_900321785.1 uncultured Lachnospiraceae bacterium
CCACAGCTTGGCAGTGGAAGCCTGGCAGAGTGCTGCGGAGCAGATAGCAGACAGAGCAGCGACAGAACCTGTGGACAGGTCGATACCTTTGGACAGGATTGCCAGGGTAACGCCGAAGGTCATAACACCCTTGACGGACTCACCGGTCAGCAGTGCGACTGCGTTGTTCGGTGTAAGGAAGTTGCGGTTGATAATGGTAATGAAAATGATCAAAACAACCAGAACCACCCAGATACCATTATCGGATACTAATTTACTAAATTGAGATTTCTCAGCTTTGGACTTCATTCGATTCTACCCTCCCTGATTATTCCTGAGCAGTCTGCTGCTTCAGTTCTTCAACTGCAGAACCACCGGTTGCATATCTCATGAGCAGCTCCTGAGAGAACTCGTCACGATTCAGAACACCGGTCACCTCGCCTTCATGCATGACAACGATCCTGTCGGAGATACCCATTACTTCAGGCATCTCGGAAGAGATCACGATGATTGCCTTGCCTTCGCCTGCCAGCTTGGACAGAAGCTCATGGATCTCGGACTTGGCGCCGACGTCGATACCTCTGGTGGGCTCATCGACGATCAGGACATCCGGAGCAGTCAGAAGCCATCTGGCGAGCAGAACCTTCTGCTGGTTACCGCCGGACAGGTTCATGATACGGGTCTCCCACCTCCGTATCCTTGAGCATCTGCTTGTTGTCCATGGGCAGACCGTATGCACCCCAGTTGGCAACTGTTGTGTTGTCTGTAATGGAGAGCAGGCCGAAAATACCATTGCCGCGGCGGTCCTCGGTCAGAAGACCGATCTTGTTGTCGATAGCATCACGGGGAGACTTGATATCAAGTTCTTTGCCGTTCAGCCAGATCTTGCCGCTGTCTTTATGGCGCATGCCGAAAATTGTCTCCATGGTCTCGGTACGGCCCGCGCCGACCAGACCTGCGAATCCGAGGATCTCGCCCTTATGGACCTCGAAGGAAACGTTCTTGACCTGCTTGCCCGAATTGAGGTTCTCGACTTTGAACATGACATCGCCGATCGGGCAGGGAATCTTCGGGAACATGTTGGTGATCTTACGGCCGACCATCATCTCGATCAGCTTCTCATTGTTGAGGTTAGCTGCGCGGTCGGTTCCCACATAGGTGCCGTCACGGAAGACCGTGATATCGTCACTGATGCGGAAGATCTCGTCCATTTTATGGGAAATATAGATGATCGCGACATTCTGTGCTTTCAGGTCAGCAATAATACGGAAGAGATCTTCAACCTCTGCGTCCGTAAGAGCGGAAGTGGGCTCGTCCATGATAACGATATTCGCGTCATGGGAGACAGCCTTCGCAATTTCGACCATCTGCTGCTTCGCGACCGTCAGGTCTTTCATCTTTGCATAGACATCTACTTCGAGGTTGAGCTTCTTGAAGAGTGCTTCAGCCTCTGTATAGAGTGCCTTATTGTCGCACATGAATTTGTTCTTCATGGGCTCGCGGCCAAGCCAGAGGTTGTCCGCGACAGTACGCTCAAGGACAGGGGACAGCTCCTGCTGGATCATGGTGATACCGGCATGAATGGAGTCCTGGACGCTCTTAAAGTGAACTTCCTTGCCCTTGTGAATAATGGTTCCTGCTGTGACCGGCTGCATGCCGATCAGGCATTTCATAAGAGTAGATTTTCCGGCGCCGTTCTCTCCCATCAGTGTGTGGACAGTTCCGGGACGTACCTGGAGCTCGACACCGTCAAGAGCTTTTACACCTGGAAAGTACTTACATATCCCGTGCATTTCCAGAATATATTCATCAGCCAATTTGTTTTACCTCCCCGTTTATAAAAATGTGGGTACCGGACAGGTACGCAAATATTACCGATTGTCATAATCCGCTACGTTTTCAGGAGTAACTTCTTCGAAAGGAACCCAGAGAATGAAGCCGGTCTCGTCAACGTCGAAGGATGTGCCTTCGTTAAGAGCAGCGCCATTGATCAGGTTGACCGCTGCCTGGACAGCGCCGCCGCCCTGGCCGTTGGGATCCTGGAATACGGACATAGCCATTGTGCCGTCCTTGATAGCCTGGCGGCCGTCAGCTGTTGCATCGATACCTACGATCGGGAAGCTGGAAGGATCAAGTCCTGCATTTTTTGCTGCCTCGATAGCGCCCAGAGCCATTGCGTCGTTGTTGGAGATGATGCAGTCAAACTCTTTAGACTTGTCACTGAGGACAGGAGTGATCATGTCGATTGCCTTGTTACGGTCATACATAGCAGCAAGAGGAGCAGTTGTCTCGGTTGCATTGATGCCGCCGTCTGCCAGAGCCTTGAGAACGGACTCTGTACGAAGAGTTGTGGAAGTCTGACCGATGATACCATTGAGCAGGATGTACTTGATATCAGTCTTGCCCTGGGCCTTGAAGTACTCAGCAAGGAAATCACCCTGGAACTTACCAGAAGTATGCTCATCGGAACCGACATAGACAGCGTTCTCATTCAGAATGGAAGTGTCATCCGGAACACGGTTAACGAAGACGACCTTCATGTCGCCTGCAGCTTCAATAACAGAGCTGCATGCAGTGGGGTCAACGACGTTGACAATGACAGCCTTTTGTCCGTCTGCAGCTGCTGTCTGGACATACTGAACAACTTTGTTCTGGTCAGAGTTGGCATCCTGTGTTACCAGGTTGACGCCGAGCTCTTTGGCCTTTGCAATAGCACCTGCCTCAAGAGAGCTCAGGAACTCATCACGCTGAGACATGATCAGGGTGATCTTCTCGCCGCCTGCTGCGGGAGCTGCTGCCTCGCCTGTGCTGGCGGAGCCGGAATCG
>ONXK01000291.1 GCA_900321785.1 uncultured Lachnospiraceae bacterium
GCCACATATCTGGATCCCAGCGGATCCCAGATCGGTAAGAAGGAAAGTATTGCGGATACAGCGCGTGTTCTGGCAGGCATGTTTGACGGAATCGAGTACCGCGGATACGGACAGGAGATCGTGGAAGATCTGGCAAAATATGCAAAGGTCCCTGTGTGGAACGGCCTGACCAATGAATTCCATCCCACCCAGATGCTGGCGGACCTTCTGACTATCCGTGAGCATTTCGGGAAGATCCGGGGGATCAGGCTGAGTTTCTTCGGCGACTGCCGCTACAACATGGCCAATTCCTGGATGGTCGCGGGCGCCAAGTGCGGCATGCACATCACCCTGTGCGCCAATCCCGCATATTTCCCGGATGAGGACCTGGTCAGACAGTGCAGAGAGATCGCTGCGCAGACCGGAGGCAGCATCACGCTCGAACCGGATGCCGAAGCCGGAGCAAAGGATGCAGATGTCCTCTACACCGATGTCTGGGTATCCATGGGCGAACCCATGGAAGCATGGGCGGAGCGTATCGAGCAGATGAAGCCTTATCAGGTGACAGAAAAGCTGATGAAGCTTGCCGCAGAGAATGCCATTTTCATGCACTGCCTTCCCGCCTTCCATGACCTCGGGACGTCAATCGGACGTGAGATCCATGAGAAGTTTGGCATGAGTGAGCTGGAAGTGACAGACGCTGTCTTTGAAGGACCTCAGTCGAGAGTCTTCGAGGAGGCGGAAAACCGCATGCACACCATTAAGGCTGTGCTGGCAGCAACTCTTGCCTGAGAACAGGCAGTACAGGACGGTATCAGTACAGAACGGCATCCAGTACAGGACGGTATCTATTGAACAGAAAACAGGAAATACTGCGTCGGCTGAGCGAGAGAGACGGGTTTGTCTCCGGCCAGGAGCTGTGTGAGATGCTCGGCGTCTCCCGCACAGCCGTGTGGAAAAATATCAACAAACTGAAAGAAGAAGGATATCCTATCGAGGCGGTGACCAATAAAGGCTACCGCCTTCTTTCCGTAGAGGAAGCGGATATTCTGGACCGGGAACAGATCTCCGCGCGGCTCACGACACAGTGGGCAGGAAGGCCTCTTATTTACAAAGAGGAGACGGGATCTACAAACGACGACATTTTCGTTCTTGCCGCGGAAGGATATCCCCACGGAACCCTTGTCGTCGCCTCCCGCCAGAGCGCCGGCAAAGGCCGGCGCGGCAGGACATGGCTTTCCCCGAAAGACGGCAATGTCTACATGAGTATCCTGCTCAAACCGGACCTGCCGCCTGAAGTGACCCCCATGCTCACTGTTGTTATGGCCCTGTCGGTCTATCAGGCCTCTCTGGATATTGATGGCCCAATGACATTGTCGTGTCCGTGGATGGGGGCCCCTACAGAAAACTTTGCGGGATCCTGACGGAGATGCGCATGGAAGACAGAGAGATCAGCGCGATCACTATCGGGATCGGCCTCAACGTCAACCAGGCTGTGTTTGCGCCAGAGATTGCGGAGAACGCGACATCTTACAGCCTTGCCTTCGCCGGCAAGGTCAGCCGCGCAGCCATCACAGCGCATACATGGAACCATTTTGAGGAGAATTACGGGATTTTTTCGCGGACCCGGGATTTTTCCGAACTGCCCGTTCATGTACTCGACCCCCGTGCCCCTTTTACCGGTACAGCTGTCGGGATCGACATGAAGGGTGAACTTCTCGTGCAGCCCGATGACGGAAGTGCTGTCCGCACCATCGCCTCCGGCGAAGTTTCCGTCCGCGGCGTGAAAGGATACGTATGACCATGGAATCAATGGATTTTAACGAAAACAGTGAAGCGTCTGTAATAGAGGACAAATACCGCATCGTGATCTGCGGCGCCAATGCTTACGACAAAAAATATTATTTCAACAAAAAATTTGACAGGCTTCCCGAGAACATCAAGGAGGAACTGCACATCATCTGTGTGCTTTTTACAGAGGAGTGCGGCGGTGTCTTCACCATTTCCTTTACTCCTTTCGGCCACGTGGAGTTTGATACACAACACGAGGAGGGCGACCTTCTATATGACGAGATCAGCGCCCGTCTCCTGATCAAAGAGATCCGCCGCAAAAAGAGTGAGATGATCGATGCCCTCTCCATCTATTTCCGCGTGACTTTCCTGCATCAGAATCCCGCGGATCTGATCGAAGGCTATGAGGAAGATTAAAACCGGCTGACTAAATGAGATCCCTATGCCTGCGCACTGAAGCGCTCCGGCATCGTC
>ONXK01000290.1 GCA_900321785.1 uncultured Lachnospiraceae bacterium
CCTCTTGAGAAAGCCAGCAGCCCGGAGGAAAGAGGGATATACCTCCTGAAAAGGCCAATCGTCCCGAAGATCAGCATGGATGATGCCAGCATCAGCAGCGCCCCGGGGCGGTTGGTCTCTGCATTCATCTTACCAAATACCTCTCATACCTTTCCCGCTTATATCAGCGTTTATCCCTGTCAATGAACTCCAGCGAAATGATCGCGACTGCTGCAAACACCAGTGCAAGGAGAATAAGCATTCCCCAGGTGATCAGAATATTGTCAGGGGTACTCGAGTACATATCATTTTGATTATATTCTGCAGACCACAGCAGGAAATCCTGTACGCGTCCCTCCTCCTCTGTCTTTTTGATTAGCTCCAGAAGAGGCTTTTCCCCCATATATTCAATTCCGCGGAATTTGAAAAGCGTATTCCACAAAGTGACCATGGGCTGGGAATTGTATTGTCCGATGGCGCATAGCGCAGTGATCCCCCACTTTGATATAGTCAGATAAGTGACCGGCATCACCGCTTCACTCAGGTCAAAATAAGCCCCCGAAAAGATCAGCTGAAAGATCAGCAGAAAAGGCATAACGGTCATGGCAGTCGTCGTGTCATGCACAAGGCAGGACACCATAAGCGCCATCATATCCGCAGTATACGTCACAAGAAAGAGCGTGATGCCTATATCAAGGTTGCCCCAGGGGGTAATGATTCCCATCCGGGGAATGGACACCTTTGCGACATTGCAGATGATCAGTATCGTCACGACCTGTGCTGCACAGATCAGCATCTGAAAGATCATCAGGGCAAAAATATATGATGAAATATGCATGCCGGAGCGATGCTCATGTTTTATGACCTCTCTCTCCCGGCAGACTGTCTGAATAGAGTTGAAAAAGCCGATCCAGATACACACACATGCCAGGGCAAAGGTTCCTGTACTTGTCCCCTCCTGTGTTACGAAAAGGTTTTGTCCCACCACAAATATAACAACGGCAGCGATTACCGCCCCCATCGGGAGGACCTTCCAATCGTTATGATAAACAAAGATCCTGCCGAATTTACCGAGGTAGAGCCCGATCTGTCCAAGCCTGCCTCTGTATTTCAATTCAGATTTCATCCGGGCTCACCTCCTCTTCTCCTTTGCTTCCTGTTGTTTCCGCAGTTCCGGTTACTGCCGTCCTGTCATCTTCCGTTTCTGCCTTTTCCTCGCTGTCTTCTCCGGCTTCTGCTGTTTCCGCACTGCCTTCTGCAGCTTCTGCTCCGGCTCCGGCTTCTGCTGTTTCCGCACTGTCTTTTATTTGTGTCTGTCCGGCATTCTGTCCGGCAGCTTCTCTAAGTGCATATTTTTCGATAAATTCGTCCGCAAGTCCTTCTCCGCCCTCTTCTTTGCGGTTGACACTGCGTACAATTTCCTCCATTGTATCTCTTCCGAAAAATTCTTGTCAAAAAGATCGATGACACGGTCCGGCGTGTGTGTGATGACGATGACGATCTTGCCGCTGTCCGCGATCTCACGCAGCTTCGTAAAAAGTTCACGGGCGATCACGCCGTCCAGGCCTGAATCCGGTTCATCCAGTACAAACAGCGCCGGATCGGAGACAAGCTCCATTCCAATAGCTATTCGTCGAAGCTGTCCGCCGGACATCTTGGACACAAGGCCTCTGTCCACCGGTGAAAGGCCCAGGGTTTCCAGGACCTCGTCGATCCTCTCTTTTCTTTCCGCCTTTTTCTTCTGCAAAGGTATCCTGAGTTTTGCAGAGTCCGTTATCGTATTTCTGACAGTATCATCTCCCCGCATCAGGTTTTTCTGCGTTACAAAGCCGATCTGGTACTTCATACTGTCATACTGCTTATAGACATCTTTTCCATTGAGGCGGATTTCCGCCTTTGCCGGTTCATATCCGATGATCGCATTGATCAACGTTGTCTTGCCGGCCCCCGATCCTCCCAGCAGAAGGACCATAGAGCCATTAGGTATATCCATAGCAATATCTTTGAGCAGATATTTCTTTTTGCCGAGCAAACCGACAGTACGTTCCTGCAGCAGGACACTGAGGCCTGTCTGAGACGGAGTCTTTTCGTTCATGAGATCGTTTATGGCGGAAAAATGCATAGGCTCGAATCCCGCGTCCATGCCGGCAAAAACACTGATATTTTCGCGCGGCTGGTATTTATCGCTGAATCCGAGTATGCCGATCGCGATCCAGTCCGCCAGAAGCCATAATACCAGCCATGGTTTCTTTAGATCGAAGACATGCAGCAGCCGCAAAAAAATACGGATCCTGTATACATACAGTGCTACTCCTATAACGACCACAAGCAGCGTAAAGGCTGTAAAAAGACGCCTGTTATCCGATGATACAGGTAAGAAACTGGTCATATAGTACAGGATCTCCAGAATCGCACAATTGATACCATCCGCATGCATTTCCAGATCATCGGCCAGCCCCAGATACCGAAGTCCCGGGACCCATGCCATCCATTTCTTTTTCCAATCCATTTTATGAGCCAGTTTCCACATCCCTATGGAAAGCAGAAGCCATGCAATAAAC
>ONXK01000289.1:0-1430 GCA_900321785.1 uncultured Lachnospiraceae bacterium
TCTTCGATGGAAACGTTAATACTATCCATCACGTTTTTCAGATCAGTAAGTATTCTTTCAGTACTTCCTTCTGCTCTTCCTTCCGCTCTTCCTTCCGCTCTTCCCTCTGCTCTTCCTTCTGCTTTAGCCTCCGCTCTCATATCTTCAATAGCTTTGCACATATCAATCTCGTCCCTTTCTTCTGGAATAGTTAATTTCGAATTTGTGACAGTATTGATCAAGTTTGCACTGTCCCGCTCCATTCTGCTATAGCGAGGATCCTTCCGCAGGAGTTGATCCAGCTTCTCCTTGTCTCTGGACACACGTATATACTCCAGCACCTGGCCCAGAGGCGTATGGAACTTTCTGTACTCGTCCTCCTGGAAGTCAGCAGGCACAACCAGATTAATTCGGTAATCCGGTATGAACTTCAGTAAGTCCGCATCGTGAATTGACAGCATCTCATGAATACTCCTTGGACCGTCCCAAATATCTGTATTGAACAATACCACAACCGAAATGATCGGCATGAGCCGGTCTTTTTTTCGGAATCCAGAAAGATATTCGGTGCTGCTGAGCTTTACTTTCTCATTTAATAGTTTCTTTTTGTCACGATAAGAATTTGCTGTTTGCCGAATCTGGCCTGCATAGTTGGTAGAGTCATAGTGCATAATCCTGACAGGCATAGCGTAATTGACCTTGGCCTGGGATTCTATTCCCAGGATAACGTACGCGGATTGATCATCCTGCATGGATGCCCAGATGCTCACATTGTCACGGAATACCTGGCGTTGCTGTTTTGCCTGATTCCCATATACAGCTGCTATCTCTGCCGAATCGAATGGTTTTAAGTCGGCGGCATGGATCAACTGTCTGCCCGCTCGCACCTCCTAAGATAACCGCGTCAATACATATTATTATAATAGGACTCGAATTAGTGAAAATCAATACAAAAATTCTAATACTCGTATCACTTTGGAAAATGTGTATACCAAAACAGCAAATAGCTGCCATTTTCAAACCAGCCCGGCCGTAAAGCCGGCGATCCTGTCAACCGCAATCTTCAGGTTCTCAAGAGAATTGGCGAAGGAGAGTCTGAAATGGCCCTCTCCGTGGGCACCAAAGGAAGTCCCCCAGGCAGCGGCTACGCCGGCCTCCCCGAGGAGCCTGGTGCAGAAGGTGTGGCTGTCCAGTCCAAAGGATTCTATATTGGGAAAGGCATAAAAAGCGCCGCCCGGTGTGGGACAGGTGATGCCCGGAATGCCATTGAGGGCAGGAATCACCCAGTCTCTTCTCTCGCGGAAAGCCTCCCGCATTCTGTCTACATCGTCCTGAGGACCGGTTACGGCGGCCAGGGCTGCCCTCTGGGTAAAGGAGGCGGTGCAGGAATTGGAATTGACCATGAGCAACTCGATACCCCTGGCGAGCTCCGGATGCATAATCCCGTAACC
>ONXK01000289.1:1491-2977 GCA_900321785.1 uncultured Lachnospiraceae bacterium
GCCAGCTGCTCTATGTCCCTGCGAGTCATCAGCCCTCCCGTGGGGTTGCCGGGATTGTTGAGGATGACCAGCTTTGTCCTGGGCGTGATGCTTGCCCGGAACTGTTCCAGATCGATCCGGAAATCATTTTTGTCCAGAAGAGGAACCGGGACCGGTTTGCCGCCTGCAAAACGGATGCAGGATTCATAGATGGGAAAACCGGGGTTGGGATAAAGGACTTCATCGCCGGGCGATACCATTAGAAGCATGGTGAAAAACATAATAGGTTTGCCGCCCGGTACGATAATGATATTGTCCGGAGACAGATCCAGTCCTTTTCTTTCTCCTGCCTCCCGGGCAATCGCCGCACGCACATCCGGATAGCCCGGTGCAGGACTGTATCCGGTATAGCCGGCCTTCATGGCCTCGTATGCCGCCTCAATGATATGATCCGGCGTAGCAAAGTCGGGCTGGCCGATCTCGCAGTGGATCACACTGTGCCCCCGGGCCTCCAGGGCATTGGCCTGGGCCAGGATCTGAAAAGCAGATTCCGCATGAAGTCTTCCCATACGTTCCGCAATGATATTCTCAAACATCGCTTTCCTCCGTCTAATAGTAATAAAATGAGTCGATCGAGAGACAGGGGACGGTTCTCTGTCTCCTCCATCAACAAATGAGTCTCCGGGGACGGTTCTACTTTTTTTCACTCAGGCGGGCACCCATCCGGAAAGCTTTCTTTCTTGTGGTTTTCGTCGAAACCCGCCATGTTGTATCTGCTGTAATCCTTGACCTGCAGGGTATCACAACAGGCGTAAGTCTCCACGCTTCCGTTCAGCCCTTTAAAACTCTGCTCTATTTCTTTGGCCTTTCCACCATAGGCAGCACTGTAAAAAGCCTTGGGCGCATTCATGGTCAGAATGATCCCCACGTTCACCTTGCCGGTGAAGTAGTTGGAATAGTCGTCGTAGGACAGAGCGCAGAAGTGCAGCCGCTCGATCAGTCCATGCACCTGGCTGGTGACGTCCCCCAGATAAATGGGGGAACCGATGATCAGAGCATCGGCTGCAAAGATACGGTCTATCACAGGCGACAGATCATCTTTCCAGAAACATTTGCACCGCTCCGCCCCCTTTCTCTTGCAGGCAAGACATGAGCGGCACCCCGTATAGGAAAGGTCAAACAGATCGATATACTCCGTTTCCGCGCCGACGGACTCTGCGCCCTTCTGTGCCTCTTTTAACATCATGGCTGTATTCCAGTTCTTCCTGGGGCTTCCGTTTAAAAGAATTGTTTTCATAAATCCCAACCTTTCGTTTTTTAACAAG
Organism: uncultured Lachnospiraceae bacterium; assembly: GCA_900321785.1. GTDB lineage: Bacteria > Bacillota > Clostridia > Lachnospirales > Lachnospiraceae > CAG-791. Next base: position 2,796 of record ONXK01000289.1, read on the forward strand.
CGGCCTGAAACCAAACCTCCGCCGCAGCCGGCAAGCCGGCAGGTTTTCTGATCCGGCAGTATCGTCAGACTTTCCGACACTCATTGGTGAAACTATAAACAATAAACACTGACACCAATATATAATCCGTAACACAGCCGCATACCCTAAACAGACACTACAACTGTAACCTCGGAAAAAAA
>ONXK01000288.1:0-3237 GCA_900321785.1 uncultured Lachnospiraceae bacterium
GAAGATTAAACGTGATCAGGCTTCTTTGTATTCGAATCCGGTGTGGGTATCGATGGTGAAATTGAGGTCCTTATCGAAGACGATGTGGCCTCTGCGATGGCTCCAGCAGCCAACGTTAACTGCAACGCCGATCGCGGAGGGATGACGGGCTGTATTCTCGATATTGACACCCATGACGGAGAACTTGCCGCCCATACCCTGAGGGCCGAGGCCGATCGCGTTGATGCCGTCCTCAAGGAGTTTCTCCATCTTTGCGGCGTTTGCGTTGTCATTGTGGGAGCCGATGGGACGCATCAGGGCTTTCTTGGAATTGAGAGCAGCGGTCTCGACGGAAGTTCCGACGCCTACACCGACCAGGAGAGGAGGACAGGCATTAAGTCCGTAAGTTGTCATACGGTCAAGGACGAATTTTGTGACGCCTTCATAGCCTTCGCCGGGCATCAGAACGGTTGCGTTGCCGGGAAGTGTGCAGCCGCCGCCTGCCATGTAGGTGTAGATCTCGCACTTGTCAGAGTGAGGAACAATATCCCACCAGACTGTAGGCGTTCCCTTGCCGACATTCTTGCCGGTATTGTACTCATCGAATGTCTGCACGGAATTGTGGCGCAGAGGAGTCGCGAATGTCGCCTGCACAACCGCTTCCTTCAGAAGTACTTCAAGATCATCGATGTAAGGGAACTGTGTGCCGCATTTTACCCAGAACTGCAGAACGCCTGTATCCTGGCAGGAGGGGCGGTTCAGCTTGACGGCCAGTTCCTGGTTGCGGAACATGGTCTCATAGATGACTTTGGGCATGGGATCGGTCTCTTTTTCACTGAGCTCTTTGAGCTTTGCAATGACATCATCCGGAAGTTTGATACCGGTGAATCCGACAAACTGTGCCATGATATCTTTCAGTTTCTTCAGCTGTGTTTCGTAGGACATGAGATACTCCTTTCATACGTTTTGCGAAAACCGTAACCTGTTTTGAATATTTATCTGCATAGGATTCTGTAATTACGCCGGATAGAAGGGGAATGCGATCGGCAGGATGATCATGCTGACGATGGTCGCATAATCCATGAACTTGTAATTGCCGGCACCGACGACCATTGTGTTGGCTGGCATGCCAATCGGGGTTGCATATGCACAGGAGCCGCCGATGACGCAGGCCATGAGGACCGCTCTGGGATCAGCGCCCATTCCCTGGGCAATGGAGAGACAAATGGGGGCCATCAGTGCAGTAGTTGCTGTATTGGACATAAAGTTTGTCATCAGACAGCAGAGGATAAAGACCACAAATGTAAAGAGCAGCGGAGAGGGATTATCTCCCAGAGCGCCTATAACCTTACCGCAGAGAAAGGGTTCCGCCGAAGAGGAAAATGGTCTTAAGATCGATTGATCTGAGCGCTTCTTTCTCGGAGATAACGCCTGTGACAATCAGCAGGATTGCGCCGATGCATCCGGAGACGCAGAGCTTGATGCCGATCTGATCTTCAAATACCATGGCGGCCAGGGTCGCGATCAGGATGAGCAGGGAAAGGGTCTTTTTCCACTTGGGTACATTGGAGAAATCTTTCTGGTCATCGAAAACGGAGCTGTCATCATCCGTCACATCGTGGTTGGGCAGAAGCTTAAATCCGATCGTTGCGTAAAACAGGATGCCGACGGCCAGGATCGGAAGACCGACGATCGCGTATTCGAAGAAGCCGAATTTAAGGCCGAGCGGCTCGAGAGCCGACTGAGCGATCATATTGCCGGGCGCGCCGATCAGAGAAAGGTTGCCTCCCATGGCTGCCGCAAATACCAGCGGCATCAGGAGTCTGGAACGTTTGAATCCGGATTTTGCTGCGATTCCGATGACAACCGGAATCAGGACTGCAGCGGTTCCCGTATTGGAGAGAACTCCGCTCATCAGACCGACGATCACCATGATCGCGTCTTTGCAAATTTAGTAACAATACCACCTATCTCATTTGCCATTCCCGTCTCAAAAAAGGCTCCGCCGACGATGAACATAGCAACAAACAGAATGACGTTGGAGTCAATAAAGCCTGCGAATGCGGTCTTAATGTCCAGGACACCAGTTACACACAGGCCGACACAGACGATCATGGACGTCAGGCCGAGCGGAATCTTTTCAGTGACAAACATTACAATGGCAAATGCCAGAAACAGAAGCGTTATTGTGGCTGGACTCATGATTATTTTTCCCTCCCTATACATTAATTTCATCTTTCAAAGGGTAATGATCCGGCCGGGATTCATCTGATCTGCTTATAGTGTAAGGCAAGTTCAGTTAAAAGTAAATTTATCTGTTTTTAGATGTTCATAGTTAAAATTTATACTGAAGTACAAAAAAAACCGTCCGGCTGACTCCTGTTACAGAGTGCCGGACGGTGCTTTTTCAGGCAGCACACATCGTCTTCTCTAGCGTATAGTGACGTTCGGGTGCTTCATAATGAAGTCGATAAATTTCATCGTGCGTTCGGGGATAAACACTCCTTTTTTCCAGATGATTCCAAATTTGCTGGTGATCTCCGGGCGAATCGGAAGCTGCACAAAGTCGCGGGGATTGACCGCCAGCGAAGAATAGAGGAAGGCCCCGCAGCTGCCGCTGCGCACAAAATTCAGAATCGTGTAGAGCTGGCTTGTGTAGACCAGGACATTCGGCGCAATTCCCATAGCCGTGTAACGGCTGCCCACCGTTTCATTCTGGACCGAGTCCGTATTGAAAAGAATGATTTTCTCATCCCTGAGCATATCAAAGCTGACTTCCTTTTCTCCTGCATAACGGTGATTTCTGCCAACGCAATATACATAGGAGTCCTCCATCAGGACATGAGAATTGAACTGATCAATATTATAAAAATCCATATTGACCAGGGCCAGATCCAGCTTCTCTTCCTGTACCAGGCTGCAGGCTTTGACAGAGCCGTATTCCAGAAGCTGTACCGGCAGACCCGTCTGGTCCTGAAACCGGTCGTAAAGGGACGGGAAAAAAATCGTGCTGATCAGAGGCGGGATACCGATCCGGAGCGGAATTTCTTTTTCTCCCAGGGAAGAAAACTCCGATACCATAGCCTGGGTTTCCTTCAGAACAGCCTCCGCCCTCTTAAAGAAAGCCTCCCCTTCCTGTGTCAGAGAAATCCGGTTTTTTTCATGATGAAAAAGCCGCAGCTTCAATTCCTTCTCCAACTCCCGGATGGCGACTGAAATCGTCGGCTGTGTCACATAAAGTTCCTCCGCCGCCCGGGT
>ONXK01000288.1:3268-4661 GCA_900321785.1 uncultured Lachnospiraceae bacterium
ACTTGTCGGAGCACGCTAGTGAGACGGCACACTAATGTGCAGGCATCGTAAACGAAAAATATGCAGCTGCAATTTCCCGCTTATGTCAGGGGATGCTTGTCCTGTGTCACAAACATCCGGAGAAAAGAACCTGTATAAACAGGGTTTTCACTTCGTTTTGCGAATCACCCTGCAGGGATTGCCGACTGCCACACTGTGGTCCGGAATGTCCTTTGTGACGACACTTCCGCCGCCGATCACCACATCGCTGCCTATCGTCACGCCGGGCATGACCTGCACACCGGCGCCAATCCAGACATTGTCTCCGACTCTGATGGGATAGGCATACTCCAGTCCCTTGTTGCGGCGCTCATAGTCAATCGGATGACCGGCCGTATGGAAGCCGCAGGAAGGAGCGATGAAGACGTTGTCTCCGAAAGTTACACCGCCCCCGTCCAGAATCACCAGTCCGTGGTTGGCATAAAAATTCTCTCCGACCTCAATATTCCATCCATAATCGCACCAGAAATCCGGTTCAATCAGCAGAGATTTTCCGGTCTTCCCGAGAATGTCTTTAATCAGCTTATCCCGCGCCTCAAAATCATCGATGGGAAGATTATTGTATTTCTGACAGAGGACCTTACACCTGGTCCGGTCTGCAATCAGGGTCTCGTCATAATTTGCATCATACATCTCCCCGCGGAGCATTTTTTCTTTTTCGGTCATTTTCTATATACTCCCTCCTTGTGATAGGTTATGTGGAGGAGACAGGGGGACAGGGGACGGTTCTGTGTCTCATCATTTAATAGGGATTCCAACAGCGGTCACAGATGCCGTAGGGATGATTCCATGGCAGTATCTTCCCGCAGGACTTACATCTTTTTTCCTTGAATCCCTGTCTCTCCAGCACCTTCATGATCCGCCCCGAGCAGTCCCTTTTTCTGTCCATGATATAGTCCAGTGTGCTCTCCTCAGGCTGGAATTTGCGGGCCAGGGAAAAATAGAGGTCAAGTACGCGATGCTGCTGCTCAAGGGCATCGATCGCGTCATGCGCAGAAGGGCTCTTAAGCTCCATTGCGGCGACCCGGTCATAAATGCTGTATTCTTCTTTTCTGACCTCTTTTTCAAAAATATCATACCATATTGTTAAAAGCTCATGGTTATCGTCCTCAAAAGGAACTGTCAGGAAATCATATGCCAGACGCTTGGGGGCATTGAGTTTGTCGGTCATTTCAGCCAGTCGCAGGATCTGTTCGATGGATTCTTTTTCCCAGCCTTCTGCCGGTACTATCTGCTCCCACTTCCTGATCAGGTCCAAAATGGGTGCATCCACCGTCAGAAGTGTCTCCGGAAAGTCGATCACGGCTTTCTCGATGGGGTGCGGACGCCTGTTGACAGCCCGTTTGACCTTCTC
>ONXK01000287.1 GCA_900321785.1 uncultured Lachnospiraceae bacterium
GACTACATGAACCAGTACAGCTGGGCTGAGTATACACACGCCGAGCTTGACGAGATCAGCTACGCCATGGATGATGATTTTTAAAGCCATATAGAGGGGCAAAAAAATAGAAGAAGAGGAATTAAATTCTAAGAAAAAGGAGATTTTTTTACATATATGCGCATTACCTACAATACAAATGCTTCTGTCGGCGCACAGGCAGCGAATATGGATATTCAGAAACTCGCTGCCTATGAGGTGATCTCACATGAGTTTCTGCCGGATGTTGATTCTGACAGCTGGCTTCTGCGGCACAAAAAGACCGGCGCGCGCATCGCGCTTCTTCCGAAAAATGACAACAACAAGGTCTTTTATATTGCCTTCCGCACGCCGCCTGAGGATTCGACCGGTGTAGCGCACATTATCGAGCACACGGTTTTGTGCGGCTCCAGGGATTTTCCTGTCAAGGACCCCTTCATCGAGCTTGCCAAGGGATCTCTCAACACCTTTCTCAACGCAATGACCTATCCGGATAAAACCGTCTATCCGGTGGCCAGCTGCAATGAACAGGACTTTAAAAACCTCATGCATGTCTATCTGGATGCGGTTTTTTATCCCAATATTTACAGAGAACAGAATATTTTCCGCCAGGAAGGCTGGCATTATGAGGCGGAGAGCGCAGACAGTGAGATCACTGTCAACGGCGTCGTCTACAACGAGATGAAGGGCGCGCTTTCTTCGGCGGACGATATTTTAGGCCGTGAGATCAATGCGGTCCTGTATCCCCACACGCCCTACCGGCATGAGTCCGGCGGCGACCCGGTCAACATTCCCGACCTCACATATGAGAATTATCTGGAATTCCACCGCCGTTATTATCATCCTTCCAACAGCTATATCTATCTCTATGGAGACATGGATATGACGGAGCGGCTGACCTGGATCGATGAACACTATCTCTCCCGATTTAACATGCTCGACATCGACTCCTCCATTCCGGCGGAGCCTGCTTTTGATGCGCCCGTGGAGGCAAAACGTGTCTATTCGATCCTTCCCGAGGAGGACCCTTCCGGCAAGTCCTTTCTTTCCTGGAACCTTGCCGTCCTGCCCGACAGCCTGGATGTGGGCCGGATCATGGCCGTCAAGATCCTCAATTATGCCCTCTGCGACGCGGAAGGCGCCCCTGTGCGCAAAGCCCTGCGCGACAAGGGAATCGGCGAAGATGTCTATACCATCTTTGAGTCCGGCGTCCGCCAGCCTTTTTATTCGATCGTGTCAAAATATGCCGATCCCGCCCGCAAGGACGAGTTTGTGAGCACCATCCGTGAGACCCTTGAAAAGATCGCTTCGGAAGGGATCGATCCCCGCGCGCTCGAAGCGGGTATCAATCTCTATGAATTCCGCTATCGGGAGGCTGATTTCGGTTCCTATTCCAGAGGCCTTGTCTACGGCCTGAACGCGAGAGTATTTTGACTACCTGCGCGAGCAGAAGGACAAAGGATTTTTTGAAAAGCTCATTCGTGAACTCTTCCTGGATAATCCTCATTGCGCCGTCGTGGTCCTGGAGCCCGAGCAGGGCCTGTCGGACCGCCTGGACGAGGAATTGCGGGCCCGCATGAAGTCCTTTGCCGACAGCCTGACCCCCGGACAGAGGCAGCAGATCGTCGATGAACTGGCAGCTCTGCGTGCCTGGCAGCAGTCCGAGGACTCTGAGGAAGACAAGCAGAAGATTCCCATGCTGCGCCGCGAGGACCTGACCAGAAAGGCCATGCCTCTGCTCAATAAAGTGCAGACACTTCCCGTCGGAGCGGGTCCTGCCATAAAGAATGCTGTCGAAACTAATGCTGCCGCTTCATCCGAAAGGGTTTTTACTGCGGTTACGCATCCCCAGTTTACCAACAGGATCGACTACATGACCTTCCTGTTCGATATCCGTGACCTGCCGGAGAAATATATCCGCTGCCTTGGAATTTTCAAGACACTTTTCAGCGTGCTGGATACTGAATCCTACAGCTATGCCTCTCTCGGCCATTACCGGCGGAATCAGCGGCATTGTGAACGGATACAACTGGTACGGTCCTAAGGAAGATGCACCCAGGCACGAATACCGCCTGACTTTTGAAGTCAGCGTCAAGGCTCTTCACAAAAATTACAGAAAAACTCTGGAACTGATCCGTGAGATTCTGCTGAATACCAATTACAACATGCCGGCCAGGATCCTTGAAGTCCTTGAGGAAGAGCGTGCCGGTATGCGTGCAGGACTTGCTTCTTCGGGACATGCCACCGCTGCCCAGCGCGCATTGTCTTATCTCACAAAGGCAGGCGTCATTCACGACATGATCACAGGACTTGAAGGGTATCGAACCCTGGATGAGACCTGCACTAGGCTGTCGGACCAGGATTCCGATGTTTCCAAAAAGGCGGCAGAAGAGCTCTGCGCGACCCTGCAGGAGATGGCAGCTCTGATCTTCCGCGCCGACAATATGACCTTTGACTGCACTGCCTCTGAAGAGGATCTTCCCGAGATTCTGGAAGCTGTACAGGAACTGGCCGCAGACCTCAACCCTCCGCTCGATCCGGAATCTGCCAAAGACCTTCCCTTCTTTGATCCCGTTCCGGTCAAAAAGAATGAGGGCCTGACCACTGCCGGACAGGTGCAGTTTGTCTGCTGCGCCGGACGTTATGCCGCGCCCGAGCGCCCCTGCACAGGTGCCTTCCGTGTACTGCGTGTACTCCTCGGATACGAGTACCTCTGGAGCAGGATCCGTGTCGAAGGCGGCGCCTATGGCTGCATGAGCAGCTTTACCCGTGAGGGCAATGCCTTCCTGGTATCCTACCGCGACCCGCACCTGCGCCGCACCATCGACGTCTTTAAGAAGACGTCCGAATTTCTCCGCACATTCGATGCGGATGAGCGCACCATGACCAAATATATCATCGGCGCCATCAGCGGACTTGACCAGCCCATGACGCCTTTCGTCTATGGCCGCTTTTCCCTCACCGCACTGCTGGGAGGCATTACCGACGAGATGCTTCAGAAAGA
>ONXK01000286.1 GCA_900321785.1 uncultured Lachnospiraceae bacterium
GCAGAAGACAGGGCTGACGCCGGAACAGAAGCTCAAAGAAGCCATGTACCGCCCGATCCGCCCCCTTCCCGTCGATCCGAAACTGGTCTGCGTTTTAGGTGACAACCAGGCTCTGTATCCGGACAGCGACCTCGCCCGGCTTGTGGCCAAAGCCGGCGGCAGAGTCCTCCAGCTCCATGACTGGCGCGCGCACGGCCGGCGCATCGGCGTCCTGAGCGGTGAGGAGGGCGATACGGAAGACGAACATTTCGCCTTCTGTAAAAACTACGACGATTTCCTGGGGATCGGAGCGGCAGGTCTTCTGATCACCCGCAGCCCTTCGGGCGTTCACGGCGTCAGACAGTTGGCAAAACGCCTGGGACGGCCCTTCCTCTATCTTCCTCCTGTATCCGGAGAAGAAGAGATCCGCCGGCAGATTGAGACGCTTGCCCGGACCCTCGAGGAGATTTCCGCCGGACAAGCCAATGCGAGTGCTGACGGGATTTCCGCCGGACAAGCCAATGCGAGTGCTGACGGGGGTTTCCCCGGACAAGCCAATGCAAATGCTGACGGGATTTCCTCTATACAGACTGACGCAGCTGCAATCATTCAGGAGGGGACCCTCGCGGCATCCCGGGCTTTGCAGCATGCTCGCAGCCTGATTCGGGGATACGGAGATCACAGTTGATTATATCGGCAATACCAGAACCCTGAGTCTGACAAAGCGCCTTGTGCAAAGCGGTTTTCATGTGACCCGGGTCTATCTGGATGCCGTTTTGCCCGAAGAAGAGGCAGATTTCCGCTGGCTGCAGGAAAACTGCCCGGACCTTCTGCTGACCGCGACCATTCATCCCGGCATGCGGGTCCTGCATGCTGCAGAGAATACAGGAAAAATGCTGGCGATCGGCCCCAAGGCGGCCTGGTTTGGCGGCACCGCCCATTTTGTCAATCTGGTTGAATTTGGCGGGCTCTGGGGCAATGCCGGGATTATCAGACTTGCACAGCTTATGGAGGATTCTTTCCTGCATGAGAAAGATACAAGGACCATCATTCCCCGAAAGGGGCAGGGCTGCAAGTGTGTGCTGCAATGACAGGGGGAGATCACTATGAGACAGGCTTTTAAAAGAATACCCGTCTATACCGGAGATGTTTCCGGTGTCTGCAGCGCGCTCTTTGAGCTGGGAGGCATGGTCGTCATGCATGATCCTTCCGGATGCAATTCGACCTACAATACCCATGATGAGATTCGCTGGTACGATCAGGACAGCCTCATTTTCATCTCCGGCCTCAATGAGATGGAGGCCATTATGGGGAGTGACGAGGACCTGATCCGGGATATCACCGAATCGGCCCGGATCTATTCCCCGAAATTCATCGCTATCGCCAATTCTCCGATACCTTATATCACAGGGATGGATTTTGACGCGATCAGCCGCCTGATCGAAGAGGAGACCGGCATTCCGACCTTCTATATTTCGACCAACGGCATGCACGATTATACTCGCGGCGCAGGGCTGGCTTTTCTGCATCTGGCGGAGCGCTTTGTGAAAGCATGCCCGCCCGATTATGTGAAAAACAAAAAACGCTGTAACATTCTGGGATTCACGCCCCTGGATTTTGCATCACAGGAGAGTCTGAAGAGCCTTCGTGCGAAAATCAGTGCCGCAGGCCTGGAAATCCTTTCCTGCTGGGCTATGGGTGATACCCTGGAACAAATTGAACAGAGTGCCTGTGCCGATGTCAACCTGGTCGTTTCTTCGACCGGTCTTAGGACGGCACAGTATATGCATCGTGAATTCGGCATTCCTTTTGTGGCAGGAATCCCTGCAGAGTGCACGGAAGATCACTATTTCCAGGCAGTGCGAGAGGCTGTTGAGACCGGAGAAAATCAGTTTCCTTTCCGAAACCGCTCTTATCCGGCAGCTCATGCAGATGTAGTGGATCCGGGCTGCATGCCTGTATGTTTGATCGGAGAGCCGGTCATCATGACTTCCCTGGCAGCTTCCGCAGAGCTTCTGACAGGAGC
>ONXK01000285.1 GCA_900321785.1 uncultured Lachnospiraceae bacterium
AAGCGGCATGATCCGCGCCATCTCTCATGGAGAGGACCCGGGCATAACAGGCTATATTGTCCTGCTGGTCTACCTGGTCGTTTTTTCTCTGATCGCGGTGGCCTATATTTACCGAAAAAAGACCTTATGACCTCCGGTTTTGGGCAGCGCAGGATGTTCAGACGGACTTTTGACAGCGCAGGATCCGCAGAAGGACTACTGTGTCCGCAGACGGACTTTGTGCAGTGCAGGATTCACAGACGGGCTGGACGAGCTTTTGAATGAGGACAGAATGCTATGAAAAACAGGGTCAAAAAAACAGCGGACGGCCGCATGTGCCTTCCTCTGCTGTCATACAGCGGAGCTGCCGGACTTCTTCCGGTATGCAGGCTGCTTTCTGTTCTTTTGTGCGTGATGCTGGCATTTTTATTACAGGAAACAGGCGTCCTTGCGGCAGAAGGCTATGACAAGGTTGCCGGAAAGTCGTCGATGGGGGATACGAACGAGGAGCTCGCCCCCTATGGCATGACGCCTGTATCGGGAAATATGATCGAAGACGGGGAATATGTTGTCGGTACAGAATGCTCATCCTCTTTCTTCCGGATCGAGGAGGCGAGGCTCACTGTAAAAGACGGGAAAATGACAGCCTTGCTGCGGATGTACAGTTCCAGCTATCTGCTGGTATATCCGGGAACTGCGGAAGAAGCTGCTGCGGCGGACTATGAAGATTACATTCCCTCTGTGGAGATCGACGACTACGATACCTTCACGGTTCCGGTGGAAGCACTGGATACGGAACTGGAGCTGGCGGCATTTTCCAAACGAAAAAAGGCATGGTATCCGCGTAAAATACTGTTTCATGCCTCGGATATCCCTTCGGACCGCCTGCGTTTCTCCTATCCGGACTACGACAGGATCAGCGAGGCTCTGGCCTCTTTCGATGCGGAAAATGATGCGGAGGACCGGGTAAGAGACTCCCAGACAGGCTCGCAGGCCGCCGCCGGGACAGACTCCCAAACAGATTCGAGAACAGGCTCACAGGCTGCCACCGGGACAGGTTCCAAAACTGCCCCCAAAACAAAAACTGCCCCCAAAACAAACTCCCGGACTGCCTCAGATACAGATGCAAAAACAGGAGAACCGCAGGCAGTGCAGATCGACATGCCTGACGGAGACTATTCCATCGAGGTCACTCTCATGGGAGGAAGCGGACGCGCATCGTTGACGACCCCGACCTGGATGTACGTGCAGGGCGGGAAAGGGTATGCCAGACTGCTGTGGAGCAGCCCCCATTACGACTACATGATCCTCGATGGCAGGACCTATTACAATGAGACGGAGGACGGAGGCAATTCTTCTTTTACTATACCGATCACGGCAATGGATTTACCGGTCGATATTATTGCCGACACGACGGCAATGGGGGATCCCGTAGAGATTGCCTATACGCTGACTTTTTATGAGGATACGATCGGAAGCAGGAGCCGGGTGCCGCAGGAGGGAGCGCTTCGCGTACTGGCCGCCGCAGCACTCTTCATAGTGGCCGGCGGGATCATCAATCATTTTGTAAAAAAGAGACGGCAGTAATACCCGGAAGGAGATTCGATTGACACAGGACAGGAATACATTGATCATCGGGAGCAGGGAGAGCGTGCTGGCTGTCCGGCAGTCGGAACTGGTTCTGGACTATCTGCGGAGGAACTGTCCGCAGAGAAAGTTTGAACTTCTGACAATGAAAACCACCGGGGACAGGATCCTGGGGAAACGGCTGGATGAGATCGGGGGAAAGGGACTCTTTGTCAAAGAACTTGACCAGGCGCTGCGGGACAAGAGGACCGACCTGTCGGTTCACAGTCTCAAGGACATGCCGCTTGAGATTCCGGAGGACCTGCCTGTCATTGGCTTTTCCGAAAGGGAGGATCCCCGCGATGTGCTGGTTCTGCCGGAGGGAGTTTCCGATCCCTCGCAAATGGATCTGACAAAACCGATCGGGACTTCTTCAAGACGGCGCATGCTGCAGGCGCAGGCGCTTTTTCCGCAGGCGCGGTTTGAGAGCGTGCGTGGAAATGTTCTGACCAGACTGCGCAAGCTCGATGAGGGACAGTACTGCGCACTCATCCTGGCGGCCGCGGGTCTGCGCCGGCTGGGGCTGGAGAAGCGGATCAGCAGGATTTTTTCGGAGGAGGAGATCATTCCCTCCGCAGGACAGGGCATACTTGCCCTGCAGGGAAGAAGAGGTGAGGACTACACCTGTCTGGACGGATTTTTCAGTCAACAGTCTGCAATCGCAGCCGCGGCGGAAAGAGGTTTTGTATGTGCCCTGGGCGGCGGATGCACATCACCCATTGCCGCGCATGCCACATTTGCGGAAGCAGTTGAGGAGGCAGGTGCAGGAGCCGCCGCTGCGGCTTCATCCGGGATGCCATGTAAAGGCGACAGGAAAGAGGCCGGCAGGAGGACATTTGGTCCTATGATCCTGCGGGGATTCTACTATGACGAAGATACGTGCAGGATCTATCGCAAAAAAATAACTGTACAGGCGGATTCACCTGAAGAAGGGCTGGCAGCC
>ONXK01000283.1 GCA_900321785.1 uncultured Lachnospiraceae bacterium
ATCCTGTCGGTCAACGCCATCCTGCAGAGCCTTGTCTCCCGGCGCGTCAGCGGCCTGGCATAACAGCTGTCTGCGGAGCGGCCGACCCTGGCATAACTGCCTTGTGGAAGAGCCGCCCGCAGAACAAAGGCCTGTGCAAGAGCCTTCTGTGGGACAGCCGCCCGCGGAGGCGGCATGAGGAGAATAGAAAATGAAACTAAGAAATAATACAGGCCCTGTGAAGTGGATCCTGATCCTTCTGGTCAGCCTCTTTCTGGCAGTCTTTCTGATCCTGCCCCTGGTCTATATCCTGATGACGGCTCTGGGCAAGGGTTTCGGGGTCTACAGGGCGTCGATCACAGATCCCTACGCCGTCAAGGCCCTTCTGCTGACCTTGAAGGCAACGCTCTGGGCAGTCACCGTCAACACAATTTTCGGGATAGCCGCGGCCTGGTGCCTGACCAAGTACGCCTTCCGGGGCAAGAAGATCATTTCAACCCTTATTGATCTGCCTGTCACGGCCTCTCCCATCATCGCGGGCCTGATCTATGTCCTCACCTTCGGACGCCAGAGTTTTCTCTACCCGATTCTGGACAGCAGAGGGATCCAGATCATCTTCGCCGTACCCGGCATCATCCTGGCAACGATCTTCGTCACCTTCCCTTTTATTTCAAGGGAACTCATTCCCGTCCTGACAGCCCAGGGGACCGACGAGGAAGAGGCCGCCGCCCTGATGGGAGCAGGCACACTGACCATCTTTCGAAGAGTGACCTTTCCCCATATCAAATGGGCCCTCCTGTACGGGATCGTCCTGTGTACGGCCAGGGCCATGGGAGAATTCGGGGCATCTGCGGGGAAAAACCAATACACTGCCGCTCTATATAGAACTTTTGTACCAGGGATATGACTTTACCGGCGCCTTCGCCGCTTCCTCGATCCTGGTGATCATGGCAGTCATTGTACTGATCCTCCGCATTTTCCTCGAACACAGCGGAAAAAAGGAACTGGATATACATAAATAGAGACAGATCGTGAAGAGAAAAAGAAATGAATGAAAAAAACGGATATGTTGAACTCCGCAATATCAATAAAAACTTCGGAGACTTTCGGGCATCTAAAGATATCAATATCAGTATCTCCAGAGGAAAACTGGTTGCCCTGCTGGGCCCCTCCGGCAGCGGCAAGACGACCATCCTGAGAATGATTGCCGGCCTGGAGCATCCGGATTCCGGTCAGATCCTGATCGACGGCAAAGTCGTCAATGATGTCCCCGGCAGTGAGAGGGGGATCGGATTTGTCTTTCAGAGCTACGCCCTTTTCCGCTATATGACGGTTTTTGAGAATATCGCTTTCGGCCTTCGGGTGAAGAAGGCGCCGGAGGAGAAGATCCGGGAGAAAGTGGATGAACTCCTCAGGCTGATCGGATGCGAGGGACTGGAAAAACGGTATCCCAGCCAGCTCTCGGGCGGACAGCGCCAACGTGTCGCCTTTGCCAGGGCCCTGGCTCCGGACCCGCAGATCCTGCTGCTCGACGAGCCCTTCGCGGCGATCGACGCCAAGGTCCGCCTGGAACTGCGCACCTGGCTGCGGGAGATGATCAGCCGGATCGGTATCACCAGTATCTTTGTCACCCATGACCAGGACGAAGCGATCGAAGTGGCGGATGAGATCATCGTCACCAACCAGGGCAGGGTGGAACAGGCCGGGACACCGACGGAACTCTACGCCCGGCCGGCGACTCCCTTTGTCGCACGCTTTATCGGCAACTCCGTCCCGGTCAACAATTACGGCAGCTTCCGTTACTTTGAAGATGCAGGAGAGAATTCCATCGGGATCGTGCGTCCGGAATTCATCAGCATTTTCAAAAAAGGGGAGAGCGTTCAGTTTGCAAAATCTGCAGAAGAAGGCGTTGTGGAGGACATCATTTTCCGCGGCAGCAGCCTGGAAGTCCGGGTGCGGATCCACGGCAATGTCCTCTCCGCGCTCAGGAGCTTTAACGATCCCGAGATCCGGATCGGCGAGACAGTAGATGTCTTCCTGCACCGTATGTTCATCATCCGGGAGGATCAGGTACATCTTGCCTTCAACCAGTCCCTGCGCACAGAGAGTGTCTTCCTGTGAGGAGAAGGAAATAGAGAAAGAGATGGAAAAGAAAGAACTGACTACAGACATCCTGATCATAGGAGGCGGGACCGCCGGCTGCTACGCGGCGGTCACAGCCGCCAGGAGATCTCCCAAAACCAGGATCCTGGTGGCGGAAAAGGCGAATATACAGCGTTCCGGCTGTCTTGCGGCCGGTGTCAATGCCCTCAACGCCTGGCTGGGAGACGGTCAGACCCCGCAGGACTATCTGTCTTTTGTACG
>ONXK01000281.1 GCA_900321785.1 uncultured Lachnospiraceae bacterium
CGCAAGTTCATACTGTCCCTCCCGATAGGGAAAGGGGAAGGTCATCTGCCGGATGGTATCCTGCCTCGCTCTGCCAAAAGACAGGCGCAGGCGGACCCATGGCGCATATGCCCGGACCAGCCCGGTAAACCATTCTTTAAGATGGTCAAAAGACATTTCTTCATAAAAACAGCGGATTTCACCCGTCGCCTGGCTGCAATAGGTCATGCGGATCTTCATCCTGTCCAGGCCATCCCGGCATGCAAACATATAGGCGTAGCACCTCGCCTGCGCCAGGTGGATCTCCTCGGGGCCCTCCATGCTCCGCAGTCCTCCGGCTACTGTCTTAATCCGCCGCCTCATCCTCAGCCTGCTCCATGCCGCTTTCTCCCGCAGCAGCTGCATGCTTATCACGAATCTTTTTAAAATCTGCTGACTGCTCCTCCCTGCGTCTCTTCTTTGCAGAAGACGCATAGGGATCCTCAGGTTCTCCCTCCGCCCTTTTCATGAAAAAGACGCCGTCCGCCCGGCCTTCCAGACGCAGAACAGCCTCCCCGGGACACCCGCCGTCACTATCTCCGGGTTCTGAGGACTCCGTATTCCGGTCCTGACAGACTGCTGATCCTTCAGCCGCCTGCTCTTGTTCCTGCTTTTCTTCCTGCAGCTTCTCCTGTTGCTGTTTTTCCTCCTGCATATCCGTCTCCCGCCTTTTTCTGCAGCGCGCGGTGGATCCTGGCCCCTTCCAGCATGGCTGTCTCCGCGGACGGGCCTGTCTGCGTATCAAGCGATCCGCTCCGCAGCAGGAACTCGACAAGACTGCGCACCGATATTCGAATGATCATCTTTTGATTGTCCATAATACAGCCGCCTCTTCCCACACAGATCACAGTCCGGCATGGTGCCCGACAAGACATTATACCACATTTACACATCAAAAAAATAGGTGATTGGTTCATTCGATGTATTCCTGTATACAAAGTATTGCTTTTTTTGAAAGAATGGTGTTAACTATATACATCTGTGCAAAAACAGGCGCAGGAACAGGGCTGCCTGCCCGGAGCATCTTCTTCCTGCGCACCGCACAAATCATTTATTCTTTCACCGTTTTTGTCTATGCAAAAACGATTCAGGAGGCCGCTCCGCAGGCGGCATGGGAGGTGAGTATGAAAAACCCGATGATTCCCCAGGATTACCATTCCGCGCTGAATCTGCACGATACACAGGTAGGTATTAAGACAGTCAAAGACTTTTTCCAGGGCATGCTTGCGGAGAGACTGAACCTGCTTCGCGTTTCCGCGCCGCTTTTTGTCGACCCCGCTTCCGGACTGAACGACAATCTGAACGGTGTTGAGCGCCCGGTTGATTTTGATATTCTCGAGCAGAACGGCCGCATGGGAGAAGTCGTGCAGTCTCTGGCCAAGTGGAAACGATATGCGTTGAAAAAATACGGTTTCCAGGTCGGTGAAGGTCTCTATACAGACATGAGCGCGATCCGCCGCGACGAGGAGACCGACAATATCCATTCCATCTATGTCGACCAGTGGGACTGGGAAAAGATCATCCGCAAAGAGGACCGGAATCTGGAAACCTTAAAGAGTGTCGTCCGCGATGTCTACAGAGCTCTGCGCATGACAGAACGCTATATGTCCATCCGCTACGATTATATTGAAGAGACTCTCCCCCGTGAGATTTATTTCATCACCACTTCCGAACTGGAGGCACGTTTCCCCGACAAGACCCCCAAGGAGCGCGAATATATCATTACCCGTGCCAAAGGGGCTGTCTGCCTGATGCAGATCGGCGACAAGCTTCACAACGGACTCCCCCACGACGGCCGCGCGCCGGACTACGATGACTGGCAGCTCAACGCGGATATCCTGGTCTACTACCCTGTCCTTGATATCGCTCTGGAACTCTCCTCCATGGGCATCCGCGTAGACGCGAAGTCTCTGGCAGAACAGCTCAAGAAGGCCGGCTGTGAAGAGCGGGCAAAGCTCCCCTTCCAGAAAGCCATTCTGAACGATGAACTCCCCTACACCATCGGCGGCGGTATCGGACAGTCCCGAATCTGCATGTTCTTCCTCCGCAAGGCCCATATCGGAGAGGTTCAGTCCTCCCTGTGGCCTGAAGAAACCGAGAAACTTCTGCAGGAAGCCGGAATCCGTCTCCTGTAATAATCACCATATTTCTACAATCGATCAGGCTTCGGCAGCCCCCAAAGGCAATGCCGCGGCCTGATTTTGCATCTATAAAGCGGAGCAGCAGAGTACCACATCCATAGGAGCCAGTGCACCGCATGGTTGTGGGTGAATGCCAAAGGAAACTTACTGGTTCCGGATGTAA
>ONXK01000275.1 GCA_900321785.1 uncultured Lachnospiraceae bacterium
GTACGCAGGAAGGCATGTCTGAACCTGCTTCAGAGAACGCAGGAAAGGACAGATCCGAAACATCCGCCGCGCCCGCAGCAGAAGAAAGTTCTGCAGGCGCGCAGACAGGCGGGCAGAACAGCGCTGCAGAAACAAAAGACGACTCTGCTGCTCCGGCAGGAACAGGAGCGCAGGAGAGACAAAACGGGGACGGCAGCGGCGACGGAAAAGCCGGGACTGTACCGGATGCCGGAAGCACGGAGAACGGGAACGGCAGTGCCGTCCCTTCGGATGCCGCCCCTTCGGATGCTGCCGCTGCGGCATCCACAGAACCCCCGGCGGAAGAACCCTGGATGACCTTGAAGGAGTTTAACCGCGCCCTCAACAGTGTCACTGCAGGAGCAAAAGCGGCCGCGGGCTATATCCCGTCCAAAGCTACGATCGTCAGCAAAGATTCGGAGATCAACTATGAGAAGCTCGGAATCGGCAATAATGATGACGGCCACATCAATCTGACGACCCCGATCAATGTCGAGGACAGTAAGGGAATTGAATACAAGGGTGTCTGCGTTGTGCCGGATGACCGCGGTCTGCCCAGATGGTCGGTCCTCTCCGGGATCCAGGCCGTGACGGATGCCGTGATCATCAAACTGTACTACTATGCCATGCTTGACGGATACGGTGAAAAGCTGGCAAAGGACAGGGGTTACGGGAGCCATGCAGAGGAGGTCGCGATCGCGGCCTGCCATGAGGCAATGTCCATGCGGTATGCCGAACTTGCCGGGATCAGTTACAACCGTCCCAATCTCAAGAGCAGTTTCCGCTCACTGATTTCGGACTACCGGAGCGGCGCCCTGTCAAAAGCCCTGCCCGACCTCAACAAGGTGCACATTTATATCAGTGCGCGCACCCAGAAGGACGGCCAGTGGATGCAGGCCTATGTATTCGGCTTTATCGATGAGGATCAGCCGACCAGCATCGTGCTGAAGAAAGTATCCTCCGATCCCGATATGCGCAATGCTTACAGCGCATACTATTGCCTTCATGAGACAGCAAACGGCGGAAATGTAATGTTCGGCGTCTATACTGACAAGGCATGCACACAAAAAGCCCGGGTATATACCGATGCCAACATGACAAATGCCATCAGTGAGGTCCCGGTGGGAATGAACGGAAAATCCGGCCTTTGGAACGAGGCGATCTTTTACTGTGATTCGGGGACCTATTATCTGAAGGAACTGAACACTCCGCGGGGATACCAGACACACAGCGCCCCGTTCGGGCCATATACAGTGAAACAGGGGAGCGGTCTGACCATCAAAGTCACCAATACCCCCCACTATGCCAAAGCCGGAATCATCAAAAAGGATGCTACTACCGGGAGGGTCCTTGCAGGAGCCAGGTACGGTTTCTATCCGGATCTGGAAGATGCGCGCAACGGGGATGCTCCGGCAGCTGTGTTTACGACCGGAAACGACGGAAAATCCAACCTGGTCGAAGTGATCGCGGGTAAATCCTATTATGTGCGGGAGATCAGCGCGCCGGAAGGCTTCAAAAAGGATACAGAGATTCACGAGCTGAAGATCGCAAAAAGCGTATCGGAAACCGTGTGGACAGAGCTTTCCGATCAGCCGGACACAGGCAAGGTGCAGGTAAAGAAAGCATCTTCGGATCCCGCGGCGGATACAAATGATGCCGCCAGCCCTTACAGCCTTGCGGGAGCCGTCTATACACTTTATGACAGTGACGGCGCTGCCGCAGGTACCCTGCAGACAAATAAAGACGGAAGCTCCAATGTCCTGACCGTCAAATGCGGTTCCTATACATTGAAAGAGACAAAGCCTTCGCCCGGATTTGCCCTGGACGTCACAAGCCATAAGGTGACGGTCACCGGCGGCAGCAATACGACGGTTTCTTCGGTGACGGTCACCGGCGGCAGCAATACGACGGTTTCTTCTATTGAACCGGTCCTCAAGGCAAAACTCACGGTCAAAAAAGTATCTTCGGAAGAAAAAGAGGGCAAGGCACCCGATACACTTCCCATCAAGGGCGCTGTCTACAGTCTGTATCAGACCGAAGAGGACGCAAGAGAAGAGAAGGCCTGCGCCGGCACATTCCTGGTACAGGAGGACGGCACCGCAAATGTTCTTGAGGTCATCGCAGGGAAGACCTATTACATCAAAGAGACAAAGACGCCGGAGGGCTATCTGACCGATGAAAAGATCCACGCAGTCAGGGCAGCCCTTCCCCTGGAGACCTATACGGTCGAGAGCGAGGACAAGCTGATCTTCGGAGGAGTCAGGGTCGGCAAGAGGGACCTGGAGACAGGCGGTCAAAATATGCGGACGGCAAAAAGATTCTCCCCGGGGGAGAAGCGATGACACTGGTGACCGAAGCCGACGGGACGGCCGCGACCCCGGACCATGCTCTGTCCTACGGAAGCTACCGTGTAGAAGAGACACTTCCTCCCGAAGGCTATACCATGGAGGGCGCGAAACCGGTGCGCTTTAAGATCACGGAAGACGGGAAGATCATAGATCTTTCTTCTTCTGAGGAGACCTCTGTCAAAGACCGTGTGATGCGCGGTGATTTTTCGATCCGCAAGATCCAGGGATATACACAGAAACGGATGGCGGGAGTTACCTTTGAGATCACTTCCTATGACAAATACGGAAAAGAACTGGAAAAGCACCGTTTTACGACCGATGAAAACGGATTTTTTGACAGTAAGGCGTCCTGGGCCGCACAGCAGCGCGGACAGAAGAAACCGCAGGAAGCAGACGCAGCAGACGCAGGTGATGACACCGGGACACAAAACGCGCAGCAGAACGGTCAGACACAGGAAAATGGAGATGCCGCCCAGGCAGAGGAGGAGTCTGGACGCCTGTGGTTCGGCGTGGGGACTAAGCCGGATGAGAGGCTGGGGGCCCTTCCCTACGGATCCTATCATATCGAAGAGATCGAAGGGGAAAACAACCGGGGCATGAAGATGTACTCGGATGATTTTTCCATTTACGGAGACGGACAGGCACTTGCCCTGGGAAACATTGAAAACACGCTCAAACCGGTCCTTGAGACCGAACTGGTGGATGAGAACGGCGATCATTTCGCGGATCAGAAAGGAATCATCACCCTCACGGATACGGTGACCTACGGAGGAATGGAAGACTATATCGGCAAAGAAGTCACCTTCCATGGCGTGATCTATGTCAAAGAGACCCAGAAGCCGCTGCAGATCGGCGGCAGGACCATTGAAAGCGTGGTGACAAGAAAGATCCTCTCCCCGGCCGGCACCGTCCGTCTGCAGTTCACATTTGATGCCGCCGGTGCACAGGGGATGACGCTGGTCTGCTTTGAATATGCGTCGGAACCCGGACCGGTAGAGGATGATCCCGCCGGTGAAAGGCCTGACAGCCCCCATACAGGAGACTATCATGACAGCACAAACGGCGGAGAGGATATCGTATCCCACACCGATATCGACGATGCTTCGCAGACAGTGCAGCAGATCTCGATCGAGACAGATGCAAGGGATCAGCTGACCGGAATGCATGTCGGTGAGGCCAGAGACGGTGCGGTCACGGTCGACCATGTCACGTGCCGGGGCGTTACACCCGGACAGGACTATCTTGTGACCGGTTTTCTGGTGGACAAAGCAACCGGCAGTCCTCTGAAAGACCACAGCGGGAAAAGGATCACGGCAAAGGCCTCCTTTACTGCGAAAAAAACTGTGGAGACAGTGGATCTGACATTTACATATGATGCATCTTTGCTGGAAGGAACAACGGTTGTTGCCTTTGAAAGACTGTATCTGAAGGGCGGGAAGAAGCCGGCAGAACCCAAAGACGACACGCCGGATCGCACCAAAGCCGCAGCAGCAAACAGCAGTGACGAAAACAGCGCGGCAGGCAACATCGGCAGTACAGAAAACAGTACAGAAAACAGCGCAGATGCCGGAAAGTCCGGCGGCAGTTCTGCTCTTGTCAGGGAGACAGAGCTTACAAAGAGTGTCACGGCGGACGGAAAACTGATCGTGCGCGATTACGTATCATGGAAAAACCTGCTCCCCGGCAGGAACTACCGCCTGCAGGGCAGCCTTATCAGAAAGGATGACGGGAAACCCTTCACAGTCGACGGCAGCCCTCTGACTGCCCGGGTGCAATTTACACCCGGGACCCCGGATGGAGAGACGATCCTGGATTTTGCCTTCGACGGG
>ONXK01000274.1 GCA_900321785.1 uncultured Lachnospiraceae bacterium
CGAAGGTCAAATACTGCCAGTTCGGCTGCGGCAGAGGGGGTAGGCGCTCTCAGGTCGGCGACAAAGTCGGTGATGACTGTGTCGGTCTCGTGCCCTACGGCGGATATGATGGGAATCGTGCAGTCAAATACTGCTTCTGCGACGCGTTCCTCATTGAAGGCCCAGAGGTCTTCGAGGGATCCTCCTCCCCGGCCAATAATAATGACGTCCACTTCTTCTGCTTCCAGCGCCCGGATCCCGCGGATAATGCTGTCCGGGGCCGCCTCTCCCTGAACGATGGCAGGGTACAGGATAATCTCAATATAGGGATTGCGCCGTCTTGCAATCTGAATGATATCACGGACAGCCGCGCCGGTGGCGGCGGTGACAACACCCAGGCGCCGGACAAAGGGCGGAATGGGCTGTTTATAGGACGCATCGAACATTCCCTGCTCCAGGAGCTTCTTTTTCAGCTGTTCAAAGCGTTCGGCCAGTGCGCCAACGCCGTCACGGATGATCTGGTTGGCGTAGAGCTGGTAGCTTCCTGTCTTTGCGTATACATCCACGGCGCCGGCAACAATGACCTGATCACCGTTCTGCATGTGAAAAGAAAGCCCCCTTCGACGGCCTGCGAACATGACGCAGGACAACGTCCCGGAGGCATCTTTTAAGGTAAAATAAATATGACCGGAAGCATGGTATTTGCAATTGCTCACTTCTCCCCGGACCAGCAGGTTATGCAGCAGATAGTCCTCCGTAAACATGCGGCGGATATATGCGTTGATCTGGGAGACGGAATATACATTTCGCATATGCTTTCATCCATCGTCGGTCAGGACTCCCTGTCCCGGAATCGTCAGGACTCTCTGTCCTCGACAAAGGTCAGGATCCCATTTCCCGGAATCGTCAGGACTCTCTGTCCTCGACAAAGGTCAGAATCCCATTTCCGGGAATCGTCAGGACTCTCTGTCCTCGACAAAGGTCGCGAGAACACCGTTGACAAACTGTCCTGCACCATCCTGTCCGAATTTCCTGGCAAGTTCCACGGCGTCATTGATAATGATGCCAACAGGTGTCTTTTTGTCTGTCTGCAGCTCGTAAGCTGTCATGCGGATCACGGTAAGTTCGACCTTTCCTATACGTTCGGGCTTCCAGTTCTTAAGTCTGGAGGCGATCTTCTCGTCTATCTCAGGCAGGCTGTCGAGAACTGCGGAAAGTCTTTCCTCAATTTTGCTGCGGTCCTCTTCTGACACTGTCAGATCTCCCGCCTCAAAATAAAACGGAAGCTGATTCAGCAGTTCTTCTTTTGTATTAAATTCCGCTCTGAAAAGAAGCTTGAATACCTGTTCTTTAAACGCCCTTTGTTTCATGCCAGTGGTTAAATCCTCATGTGTTGAAAATATATCTGATTAATGTTAGCGGGATACTTCCTGATTGAAGGGATGCCAGATTCAATCGATTCGTTGGTTGAAACGGATCCCGTTTTTTTACCTGAACTGCCCTTATAGCAGCGGATCAATCCGGAATGGAGATGCCGGAAATGTGGATATCGACATCGATTACGACCAGTCCTGTCATCTCTTCGATGGCGTTCTTGACGCGCTTCTGGACACGGCTGCTGGTGGTGGGGATATTGTATCCGTATTCCACGATGATGGAAAGCTCGGCCTTGACGCCATCGCGGGTGACATCAACGCGGACGCTCTTTGCGATCTTTTTCATGCCGCCCTTACTGATCATCTCACGGGTCACATCGCCGGGAAGGGATGCAACGCCTTCAACATCCA
This sequence comes from uncultured Lachnospiraceae bacterium, assembly GCA_900321785.1. Classification (GTDB taxonomy): domain Bacteria; phylum Bacillota; class Clostridia; order Lachnospirales; family Lachnospiraceae; genus CAG-791. Next base: position 1,767 of record ONXK01000274.1, read on the forward strand.
GAGCTGCGAAAGCTGCGATCATCGCGACAACATCATCAGCGATCTTGACAGTTCCGATATCTGCTACTGTGCTAACCTTTTTTTCCTGTGCCATATAAACCTCCAAACCTTCTAAAAAGGAACGATTACATAATTCATCAGGGTTTATTTTATCAGAATTCCTCTTATTTGCATAGCGACAAATCAATTCTGTTACACGCCCCAAAAGGACGGGTGACCGGGTAAATGTATGCAAAAGACCTGTCTCTTAGTTTCTTGAGAAGTTCTCGAGTTCGAGGCCTTCGTTGCGGTCGAGGACCATGCCGACAGACCAGGGATTGATGAAGAGGAGAAGGGGGTTGCCCTTGAGGTCGCGGATGCGCTTCATATCGGTGGTACCAGTGATCTTCATGGGGTCGATGTCGCGGTTGACGATCCAGCGGATGTGCTCGTAAGGGAGGGTATCCAGGAGGATCTCGACGTTATATTCGTTCTTTAAGCGGAACTTGAGGACGTCGAACTGCAGCATACCGACGACGCCGCAGATGATCTCTTCCATGCCGGTATTGTATTCCTGGAAGATCTGGATGGCGCCTTCCTGGGCGATCTGGGTGATTCCCTTGACGAACTGGTCACGCTTCATGGTGTCGACCTGGCGGACGCGGGCAAAGTGCTCGGGTGCGAAAGTCGGGATGCCCTCGTAGCGGAAGTTCTTTTTGGGCAGGCAGAAGGTGTCGCCGATGGAGTAAAGGCCGGGATCAAAGACGCCGATAATGTCGCCTGCATAGGCCTCGTCCAGGATCTTGCGGTCGCTTGCCATGAGCTGCTGGGGCTGAGAGAGGCGCTGGACGCGTCCGGACTGGACGTGCTTGACGTCCATGCCGATCTCGTAGCGGCCGGAGCAGATACGCATAAAGGCGATCCTGTCTCTGTGGGCTTTGTTCATATTGGCCTGGATCTTGAAAATAAAGGCGGAAAAGCCTTCTTCCACAGGGTCAATGGGGCCGATGTCGGCATTTCTGGCCGAGGGCGGAAGGGCCATTTCCAGGAAGTTCTGCAGGAAGATCTCGACGCCGAAGTTGTTGAGGGCTGAACCGAAAAATACGGGGGTCAGCATGCCGGCGCGGACTGCATCGAGGTCAAAGTCGGCGCTTGCGCCGTCCAGAAGCTCGACCTCTCCTGTGAGTGTCTCGTAGGGATCCTCGCCGATCGTTGCGATCAGGTGGTCTTTATCGCTTACCGGAATACGCTCCTGTTTGCCTTCTTTTGTGCCTTTTTCGGTATCGGAATAGAGGATGACTTCACCGCTCTTGCGCTCGTAGACGCCGCGGAAGCCTTTTCCTGAACCGATGGGCCAGTTCATGGGGCAGGTGTCGATGCCGAGGTTTTTTTCGATATCGTCAAGCAGGTCGAATGTATCGAGGGCGTCCCGGTCCATCTTGTTGATAAATGTAAAGATGGGGATATGGCGCATGGTACAGACCTGGAAGAGCTTCCTGGTCTGGGCCTCAACGCCCTTGGACGCATCGATGACCATGACTGCGGAATCGGCAGCCATTAGTGTGCGGTAGGTATCTTCGGAGAAGTCCTGATGTCCGGGTGTGTCCAGAAGGTTCACGCAGCAGCCGCCGTACTCAAACTGCAGTACACTGCTGGTGACCGAGATTCCTCTCTGTTTTTCGATTTCCATCCAGTCGGATACGGCGTGCCTTGCGGTCGCCTTGCCCTTGACGCTGCCTGCCAGATTGATGGCTCCGCCGTAGAGCAGAAACTTCTCTGTCAGGGTCGTCTTACCTGCGTCGGGGTGCGAAATAATGGCAAATGTGCGGCGGCGCGCCACTTCCTCTTTAATCGATGCCATAGGTTCCTCTCTTCAGTAATATCAGTAATATCAGTAAT
>ONXK01000271.1 GCA_900321785.1 uncultured Lachnospiraceae bacterium
TATACTCGGAAAATGTGCCCTCCATGTATATCGATACCAAGAGCGGCTCCATGGAGGCTGTCGATGCGGACGGCGGGCATGCGACTTCCGAGGATGCGTCCTACCGGATCTACGGGACGGACGGCGGAAAGGATTCCAGCGGAAAGTGTTCCATCAGGGGACGCGGCAACAGCACCTGGGCACAGCCCAAGAAGCCCTACAACCTGAATCTGGAAGACGAGAACGAGATCCTTGGCATGAACAGTTGCAGCAAGTATGCTCTGGTTGCGAATTACTGGGATTCTACCCAGACCAGGCAGTACTATGCCTTCGCCGCGGCGGAGCGGCTGGGACTGGCCTATACACCGCAGACACGCTTTGTCAATGTCTATCTCAACGGGCGCTGTCACGGAATCTGCCTGCTGACGCAGCGGATCAACGTAAAGGGCGGCACAGTGGACATCACGGATCTGGACCAGGCCAACAAAAATGCCAACAAGGGTACGGATACGCCGCCGACCCTTGTGATGGACACGGACGAAGACGGAAACAAGGCAATGGCCGGCGCTTTCCAGAATGAACCGAAGGATATCACGGGCGGCTATCTGATCGAATTTGACAACCGCTACGATACGGAGGACTACTGGTTCGCAACAGGGACGAGGCACATGGTATTCAAGTCCCCCCAGATTCCCTCTGCCGGGGAATATGAGTATATTTCCGACTATGTCCGGGAGGCCGAAAAAGCGCTTTTTGCGGGTGCTGTGACCAATGAAAAAGGGGAGACGGACGATGACGTCATTGATGAGAAGGACGGCGTCAATCCGGAGACAGGGAAAACAGTATGGGACTATTTTGATCTCGATTCCTGGGCCCGCATGTATCTCATCCAGGACTTTTTTGTCCAGTCGGACGACGAGTTCTACAGCTTTTATTTTTACAAAGAAGCGGGGGATCCCCTGCTTTACTGCGGCCCGGTATGGGATTTTGATCTGTGCCTGGGCAATATGAACAGCGGAGACTATTACCGGACCTCCGCAAGGACACTGTGGCTGCGGGACGGCCGCAAGCGCTGGCTCCACCGGATGGATCAGTTCCCGGAATTCAGGGAACGCGTCGCGCAGATCTATCTCGAGGAGCTTGAACCGATCCTGCGCGATATCCTGGAAAATGAGTACGGGCAGAATGAGGATCTTCTTGAGAAGGACACAAATCTCAACTATCTGCGCTGGCACAAGAAGCTGGATTACAGGGAACGGACCGGCATGGTGCGGACGCTGTTCGAAGACCGGGTGCAGTTTATGCATGACTATTATTCCGATCCGGAGAGCTTCTGCCGCCTCCTTTTCCATTTTGCCTGGGGAGACTTCTCCTACTATGTGAAAAAAGGGGAATCCATGGGATTTGTTCCGACAGCGGAGTACGGGGAGACCCAGTCCTCCGTCCAGCGGGAAGGGAACGGACTGATTACAGGCTGGCAGGATACCGAAAGCGGCGGACTGCTGCAGGCGGACACAGTCATTTCTCAGGACAGGGAATATGATCCGGTCTATAAATGAGAGCAAAGCCGTAAATGCGGCGGTTTCTGATGAAAATGCAGCTGTAAACGCGGCGGTTCCTGATGGAAATGCAGTCGTAAACGCGGTGGTTCCTGATGAAAACAGCGAAGACGTTTTTGTGATCTGGTGATGGATCACATGCACCGGGCTGCCGGGCTGTTCCGGCACAGGAGGAAGGATCAGAGAATGGATCATCGTGAAAAAAGAAGATGGAACAGGAATATCCTGCTGCTGGTACTGGTGCCTGTATTGATCGCTGCGATCCTGTTTGGAATGACAGGCAGGGGGCCGAAGCCGGAGAAGGCAGAAAGACCCTCAGAGAGCGGGGGAGAAACTACTGCCGCAGAAGCTATGCAGGACCGGGCCGAGGCCGAACAGAAGCAGAGCGATACCGGCAATAATGCTGCGGCCCCCATGCAGATGATTTCCTTTACAGCGGAGGCCGGCGGAGCACAGCGCTCTGTCCCGGTGCAGATC
>ONXK01000279.1 GCA_900321785.1 uncultured Lachnospiraceae bacterium
CTGGATGACCTGCGCAGTTTCCTGCTGTCCGACACATATGCGCGGTTCAGCACACAGGACGCGCCGGCGCTGGTGCCGATCGGGCTGGACAAGTATACGCAGGATTCCGGCCTGTACCAGGTGAATCTTGGACCGACAAATCTGCTTTTGGAGGATGCCGCGGAGTACAGGAAGATTACGGAGAACGGCAAACGTGTCAAAAAACAGAAAGAATCCCTCGCTTCCTACATGCTGGAAAGGGTCGGCCTGACCAAAGAGGAGGCGCAGAAGGCGATCGACAATGTCAACGAGCTGGACGCCCGGCTTGCGGAGTATGTGACGCCGTTAGTGGAGACGCAGGATCCTTCCTATCTTCAGGGGACGGTCAATCCGGTCACAATGGATCAGATCCGTGAGATGACCCCGAACTATCCTTTGGCAGAGATCATGGAGAGGGATGGCTGGAGCGAGGCTGAGCGGATCAATGTTTTGCAGCCTGGTGCGCTGAAGGAACTCGACGCCCTCTTCACGGAGGAGAACGCTGAGGCACTGCGGGACAAAATCCTGGTGAATATTCTGCTGGGCAGCATGCAGTATTTGGACGAGGCTGCGTATCGCGAGTATATCAAGCAGTATATGGAGTTTTATGGACTGACGCAGGTGCCCGCGGATGAGACACGGGCTTATACGAGTACGCGCGGTATGTTCCGCGACAGTTTCGGGCGGCTGTATGTAAGGCAGTATCTGGACGAGTCTGTGCGGGAGGAGATTCGGCAGATCTGCGAGGATGTGATTGACACTTACAGAGAGATGCTTGCCAAGACGGACTGGCTCTCGGCCGAGACCCGGGAGGCGGCCCAGAACAAGCTGGACGCCATAGCAATTCATGCCGTCTATCCGGACAAATGGGAGGACTACTCGATTTATTCTGTGAATGAGGATGGCGATATTTTGACAGCCAGATTGGATCGCGCGGCAGCTGATAAGCAGCGGGATGTCGGCAGAATGAATGGGTCGGTTGACAAAGAACTCTGGGGCGATATCGATATTATCGAGACAAATGCTTACTATGAGCCCAAAGATAATTCGATCAATATTATTCCCGGCTTTTTCTGCGATGTCACGTACAGGAGCGATATGTCGATCGAAGAGAAATATGGCGCGCTCGGCGGCGTGATCGGGCATGAGATCTCGCACGCGTTTGACAGCGGCGGAGCGCAGTACGATGCGGCTGGAAACTTTAACAACTGGTGGACCCCTGAGGACAAGGCGGCGTTTGATGAGAGAACGGGCAAGGTTATTGCGTATTTTGACAAAATAGTGCCCTTCGACGACGGAACGCCTAACAGCGGCAAGCTCGTGAACACCGAGGCGACGGCCGATATGGGCGGCATCAAGTGCGTGCTTCTGATGGCTGAGAAGATTGACGGATTCGATTATGACAAATTCTTCCGCGCGTACGCGCGCATGTGGCAGAGGATGGACACCCTTCAGATGTGTGAATGGCTGGCGACTTCAGACTCGCATCCGCTCAGTTACCAGCGCATCAATGTGACGCTTCAGCAGTTTGACGAATTCCTTGACACATATGGCATCAAGGAGGGCGACGGGATGTATCTGGCGCCGGAAGACAGGGACCTCTGAGGTGGTTTGTCCTCAGGTGTGGAAAAATCCCCATCTGGGGACAAACTACCCCAGAGGTCGTTTCAAGGTCGTTTCAAGGAGGATAAATATGATACAACCAAATCCCCAGAAAACAGTATTTAGAAACGTAGCACGTGTCCTGATTTTGGCTTGTGTGATCGCTCTGTTATCCCCGATTGGCGGCTATGCGCAAGGAAACGGAAAGAGCATGGAGCAGCGTCTGGCCGAGCTGGACGGGGTGACCAGTGTGGAGAAGGTATGGCTGCTTCCTTTTATCAGCAAGTTTGACGAGAGGTATATTGTGACCTTCAGTCAGCCGCTGGACTGGGAGCATCCCGAAAAGGGCTCTTTCCCGCAGCGGGTGGAGGTGAGCCTGAAAAAAGGCTCCGAAATTGCCGCTATGGATACGGAAGGCTATGCTTTGATGGATGATTACTTTATGTGGGGAATACCGCTTGACATTGTCGAAGAATACGGCGCGAGTGTTGTACACCCTGAGCACCGGTTTTTCGGGAAATCCCGGCCGGAGGATATGTCAAATGATGACGTCCGTTACTGGGAATATATGACGGCAGAAAATGCCGCCAATGATATGCACAAGATCTATACGGAAATGTCAAAGATACTGGGAGACGTCTGGTTCAGCTACGGCACAAGTTACAGCGGGCTGATGTCGAATATCTATGCCCATTATTTCCCGGAGGACATGCGTGTTTACTGCCCGACGGCCGCGCCCTTCGCGCTGAGCACCTCGGACGACCGCATGTATGAATTTGTTTACACTGAGATTGGAGATGCTTTGGGCAAAGAGCGGGGAGCGGAGCTTCGAAAGCTCGTCACGGATTTTCAGGTTGCGCTTTTAAAGGACAAAAAAGAGCTGCTCCCGCTTTATACCGAAAAGGTCAATGCGTCGGGACTGCGTTTCCGGGATTCTATCGACAAACTGTATGATATGAATGTTTTGGAATTTGCCGTGCAGATATGGCAGTCCAACCAGCAGATGTTCGATTCTGTTAAGAAGGTACTTGCCCTTCCCGAAACAACGGAAGGAGAAAAGGAAACGAAACTTGAAAAGGAATTATCGCTCCTATTGACTGTACAGAGTTTTGAAGACTGGTCGCCGGACTTTTTTGCCTGGCCGTATTATGTACACACGGCGAAAGAGCTCGGAAGACAGCATTATGATTTTTCTTATTTGAGGAAAGCCCTCGCGGACGCCGGCCTGCCGAATACCTTATCCGTCACTGAAGAAGGGGAAGCGACTCTGTTTCAGGACCTTGTCTTCACGGAGGAGCAGAAGAAAGCATTCGTTTATGATCCGTCTTTCAGGGATGCTCTGAACGCATCCATTGACACAAGCCCGGCAAAACATCTCATGATCTACGGACCAACAGATCCATGGACATCTTTGCGGATTCATGACACAGAAAATGAAAACGTGAAAACTATTTTCCACCCGACAGGCACACACGTCACGATCATGTATTCTCTGTTTCCCGAAGAAATGCAGGATGAGATAAAATCCTTCATGGACAGTTGCCTGAAGACGGAATGAGCGACATCGACCTCTGAGGTATTTTGTCCCCAGA
>ONXK01000270.1 GCA_900321785.1 uncultured Lachnospiraceae bacterium
GCCGAGCCTGATAAGGCAGTAAACAATTTGCGGAGGAAATCACCCATGAAGGAGAAAGTACTGGCAACGGCCTGCGGAGATATTCATTATTGGGTGAATGCCATAGCAGAAAAGACCAGGCCACAGCTGGTTTTCCTGCCGGGTCTTACCGCAGATCATCGTTTGTTTGACAAGCAGGTTGAGCACTTTGAGGGGCAATATCCTGTCTTTGTCTGGGATGCACCGGGACATGCATCATCCTGGCCATTTTTATTTGATTTCCGCCTGATGGACAAGGCGGGGTGGCTGGACGAGATTCTGGAGAGGGAAGGATTTGACTGTCCTGTTATCGTGGGACAGTCTATGGGCGGATACGTGGGTCAGGCCTATGCACAACTGTTTCCGGAAAAGCTGAGAGGCTTTGTTTCCGTTGATTCAGCACCCTTGCAGAGGCAATATGTGACAGCTGCCGAGATATGGCTGCTGAAACGAATCGAGCCGGTCTATCGTTATTACCCTTGGAAGTCCCTGTTGAAGACCGGAACCAGGGGTGTCGCCACTTCGGAATATGGCAGGAGGCTTATGCATGATATGATGATGGTCTATGATGGAGACCAGGCGCGGTATGCAAAAATCTCCGGACACGGATTTCGCATGCTGGCGGAGGCAATGGAAGCAGACCTCCCGTATGAGATCAGATGCCCGGCGCTCCTGATCTGCGGAAAAAAGGACCACGCGGGCTCCTGTATCAGGTACAACAAAGCGTGGCATAAGAATACAGGAATTCCGATCGCATGGATCAGGGATGCGGGGCATAATTCCAATACCGATGCCCCTGAGACGGTGAACCGTCTGATTGAGGAACTGGTCGTTACCATATAGCATGATAAGTGATACACGAATAAAAATGCCGGGTAAGGTGTAACATTTTTGATACACCTCTCCCGGCATTGTATTTTGCTTGATTGAGTGTGGAAACACTCTTGTGTGTTCTTACCCTAATACCAGTGCCTTATCAGAACAGATCGACAGCGCCGGCAGCCTCACCGTTGACAACGTAGTAAGCCTTTCCTTCCTCGGCCTTGACATAAATATCGAGGGAAGTCACATCATGGCGGCCTGGACCTTTTCTACGACAGCTGCGTAGGTGATGCCGTCTTCAGCGTTGTTCTGGATGACGAAGTTGGGGACAACGGCTTTTTTGCGGGGCTTCCTGGCAACAGTCTTTTTAACTTTTTCAACAACAGACTCTGTGGCTGTGCCGCGCGGATCTTTTCGTTGCGGGCATCCATGGCGATCTGTCCGGACTCACGGGCTTCATACTCTGCGTTTGTGATCTTTGTTCTTGCAGGAGCCAGAAGATTCACCTGGTGAAGTCCCTCCCGCTCACAGATCTGCATGACCTGCGCTTGCAGATATTTGAGATAGCGCGGTGTCAGATTGTGCTTGTAGCCGGCACGGCTGTCGATGTCCCGCTCCATGAACGGTTGCTTTTCAACATCCAGTTTCCTCAGGCTGTTCATGATGAAATGAACATGAATATTACCGCTTCCGTGATGGCCGTCGCTGTGCGTACAGACAAGGATCTGATGCCCGGGAAAACATTTGCGGGCGAATTCCATCCCAAGCTCGTGCGCATGTGCGGGATCAAGCAAACCTTCTTCCTTGTCCCTGGGATCGAAGCTCAGGATGTAATGATGGGATTTGATGTCGTTGTAATTCTGGTTTTTATGGTACTTCCAGTTCAGCATCTCACATTCCTTGTCGAAAGAAAGCGGAGTGCAGTTGATCCCGTCCAGAATGAAGGAGTCCCTCATAATGAGATTACCTTCCGCATCGCGAAGAGGCGTCCCGTTCCGGTCATGTTCGAACATCAGATACTTAATGGGCTTTCCATAGTCGGCACTCTTACTTGCCAGATGTTTTAATGTAGCCACGATATTCTCCTCCAAAAGCCAGAAGCTCCTCCCGCATTTTCATCACCTCATTGATACAGCGGCGGAGCTCTTCCTGCATCGACTCGGACTTTACCCCGCCCATATGAAAATACCTTGTCAGCTGGTTCAGGTTGTTACTGATCGAGGACAGCTCGGCAGAGATCCTTTCCAGCGAAGAAAAATTCGCGACGATGTGATTGTGGATTTCGATCTTTCCATAGATGGCCTGATTCCGCATATATGCTGCCATCTTCATACCGGCAGCGTTTGCCGCACTCTGCACCAGGGCATACTGCGCGTCATCCAGAAGGACCTTCATGTTATGCGTCTTCTTATCTCCATGTTCCTTTTTAGGGTTAGGCATACATCCCCCTTTCTGCCATGCGCACTTGCAGGCTCATAGATTACTCATGCGAAGCATGACCGATGTGTTGCGACGAAGGAGAAACGCAGCGCTGCAGACACAGAGACTGTGGAGCCAGAGAATCATTTCCGATTTTCAGACCCATAGAGGCAGAAAACGCCCTAGAAATGACACGCGAGGGAATGGGGAATCGCAATCCCCATCAAGTTTTGCGATGACCTTTTTTCGAAACTGTCGAAAAAATGGTCAGCAGCAGAATCTTGCGTTGATGTGTCATGCCCCTGGGATTCTGCGAAATCTCCTTCTATTAACCCCAAAGATTTTGCGGCGCAGGAAAGCAGGAAGAGATTAATCAATTTCTTATGCAAAGAAGTGGAGGTTCCGGGATATTGTCTTAAATGATGAAAGTGGGCTGTCTGCCCACCAAAGAGATTTGTTTTGAGTGTACAGTGTAATAAATGTAGATTGTTACAAACATAAGCATGAAGAAAGCTGGATTTGATCCAGTCCTACGGTTCTGGCATCCGTCGGGCTAAGACAGCCATGGAAGTCAACGGTTCACCAAAGCTGGTCTTCAGCCCGAATAATGACACTGACGATTACACGCTTGCCGTAGCCTATGTTAATGAGGAATTCGACAGGATTCAGGAAGAAAGCGACAAAAGTGTCAGTGACATTGGCATTGAGAATGGCATTGAGAATGGCATTGAGAGCAAAGCGCCCGCCACAGCTGAATTTAATTCTCAAAGCAGGAGAAAAACAGCTGTGAAGATTGCTTTAGAAATCCTGGCAAATAGCATGCTGACTATTCCACAGATATCAGATAACTCTGGAGTGTCAAAACGTACAGTAGCACGATATATGAAAGAATTCCAGGATGCAGGTGTTTTGATACGAGAAGGCAGCGATACCAACGGTAAATGGATTTTGGTGTAGAAGGCATTTGAAGCAGTATCAGGGAAAGGCAGGACATAGAACATGAGAAAAATACTCTACTACTTGATTGGCAGCGGTGAGGCAGAAAGTGTTGGATCCCAATGAGATCGGCCGCCAGCGGTATGCGCTTTCCAAGCTGTGCAATATCCTGTTTACCTACGAGCTGGATCGAAAACTGAAAAAGGCGGGTTCTAAGGTCGCGGTGAACGCGATAAATCCGGGACTGATGCTGACCACGAATCTGGGCGGCCCGCGCAGAATGACGACAGAGCAGATCAAGGCACGGGAAGCTGAAATGTCTTACTGGGTGGGAGACGTCAGAAAGTCCGCCGAGACAGTATATACGGTTCTGAGCGATGCAGCCTATGCGGATGTATCCGCAAAATACTTTGATCGTGGAACCGTTACGATTCCGTCTTCGGAATTGTCCTACAACGAGCGGCTTGCAGCAGAATTGTGGGATAAAAGTGTTCAGGTGACAGGGCTTGATAAAGAAAATACACTATTCATTATCAGCTGAACGGCTTTCTTGAAGAATAAGACAGACCAAGGCTCCCACACTGCCACCAAGCGGCGGCGGGGAGCCTTCTTTTATGCTTCGATGTCAATTGTGATTCCAGACTTGAATTCCACGGTGAAGTGATCCTCGAAGACCGTAATCTTCATGATCAGGCGTTTGACCAGCGTTTCATCAAATTCTGTGATGGTGGTAGGCTGCTGCCGGATGAAATCCTGCAGGTCTTGGATCAGGCGCATCTGCTCATCCTTTACCACAGTATCCACCTCAGCCTGCTTTCGCATATCCCGGAGTCGGAGGATTTCATCCGCGATGGCGTCGTAATCGTCTTTCTGGTTCGCCTTCTTTACAAGCTCCTTCTGCAGCTCTGGGAGACGTTCATCGATGACTTCCGGCGACAGGGTATCCCCCTGTTTGATCACCGTGGCGATGTTGGTTTGCAGGGTATTCAAGAAGTCGTCCTTTTTGCAGAGCACCTGATTGATGGCCTCAATGGCCACTTCCTTCAGGAGCACCTCGTTGACCGTCCGGGCGTGGCAGGCGTGACCTGTGGCCTCAAGCCGTGAGCAGCAGCGCCAGACAATGGACTTGCAGCCCCGGTTGTTCCAATGGACGCGCCGGAAGAATTCGCCACAGTCGCCGCAGAAAACAATCTGGGCAAAGCAGTGATTGCATGAGTAGCAGCGCCGTTTGCCGTTCTCTGTGGTATGCACCAGCCTTCGCCGCGCAAGCTCCTCCTGCACCAGAAGGAAGATGTCCTTCGGGATGATTGCTTCGTGATCGCTCTCTACGTAGTATTGTGGAACGGTGCCGTTGTTCTTGATCCGCTTCTTCGTCAGGAAGTCTGTGGTATAGGTCTTCTGGAGCAGGGCATCGCCGATGTATTTTTCGTTTCGCAGGATCTTGCTGACCGTGCTGGTGTGCCATTTTGCTTTGCCTGCGCCGGTGAGTATTCCGTCTGCTTCAAGACCGGCAGCAATCTTGTCCATGCTGAGGCCTTCGAGGTATTCCCGGTAAATCCGCTTAACGATTTCT
>ONXK01000273.1 GCA_900321785.1 uncultured Lachnospiraceae bacterium
GGATCTCGGGCCCCCTGCTGGACCGGATGGATCTGTGCATTACAGTGCCCCGAGCCAGGATCGAGGACCTGCAAAGCGCAGGTGGAACAGAGGAAAACAGCGAGGCTGTCCGGTCCAGGGTAATGGATGCCTGCGAGCGGCAGCAGTACCGTTTCCGGGGGACAGATCTGCGCTTCAATTCGGATATGGGAGCGGCGGACCTGGAAAAGTTTTGTCTACTGGGAGAAAAGGAAAAGGGATGCCTTCGGGATCTCTTCGAAGCGGAAGCCATGAGTGTGCGCGCCTATCACCGGATCATCCGTGTCGCCAGGACTATTGCGGACCTGGAGGGAGCAGAAAGAATCCGGGAGGAGCACATCTATCTGGCCTATACCTATCGGCAGGGGGATCTGCTGCAATTCAAAAGATAGGGAAGACAGATATTATGAGTTGCCCGACAAATGGGCACATTGCTGCATGAGGGCAGTGAGTTTTTGCATGAGACAAACGAAAGGCCGGAATGTATGAAAAATACCAATCACAAGTACCTGTGCTGGCTGGCAGGGATCAAGGGAATCGGGAGAGTAAAAAAGTATGCCCTGCTGAGAGCGGCGGGCGAGGCCAGCCTGTTTTCCATGTTGGAGGAGTCCAGACTCTTTTCCATGGAGGAAGAAGCAGGCACCTTATCCACGGAGGAAGCAGGTCACTTTTCTTTGGAGGCAGCCGAAAACGGGAGGGATCCCGGTCTGGCTGCCAGAATTATATATACTTCGTCTGAGAAAGAACTGCGCTTCCTGTGGGGAGAAGCGGCTGCAAAAACGGGGGACGCCCGTAAGGAGTGGCAGGCTCTGTTAAATGCCCGCAGACAGGAGCCGGACCGGATTGAGGAGGACATGGAGAGAGCAGGGATTTCATTTATATCGGCTCTGGAGAAGGGATTTCCCGGAAAACTGAAGGAGATCCCGGATCCTCCGTTCGGGATCTATTATAAAGGGAGCATGCCCTTCGAAGAGGAACCTTCTGCTGCCATCATCGGAGCCAGGCTTGCCTCCGGATACGGAAGGGAACAGGCCCGCCGTTTTGGCCGGCGAATCGGAGCCCGGGGGATAGCGGTAATCAGCGGAATGGCAAGAGGCATCGACGGAATCGCCCAGAAGGCGGCCCTGGATGCAGGCGGAAAGTCCTATGCCGTGCTGGGGTGCGGCGTGGATATCTGCTATCCGGAGGAAAACCGGGACCTATATGAACGCTTGCAACAGCAGGGAGGCATCCTGTCGGAATATCCACCCGGCATGCAGCCGATTGCAAAGCTCTTCCCCCCAAGGAACCGCATTATCAGCGGTCTATCGGACCTGGTCCTGGTGATCGAAGCCAGAAAGAGGTCTGGAACACTTATAACCGTAGATATGGCACTGGAGCAGGGACGGGAGGTATATGCTTTGCCCGGGAGGGTCAGTGATGCCCTCAGTGACGGATGCAACCGACTGATCCGCCAGGGTGCGGGGCCTGCGACCTGCCCGGAGGATATCCTGGAGTTCTTCTTTGGGACGGGGAGCGAGGAAGAAAGGGAGAGTATAAAAAAGCAGGATATGGGCCGGCCGGATGAAAATCGGGAATGGGAGGATTCTCATGGAGTAGTGGATTCGGAAAAGACGTCTTCCGAATCGCTCGACCGGAGGATTCTGCATCTTCTCTCCTTAGAAGATGAAAAACACATCGAGCGGATTCTGGAAGAGATCAGAAAACTCGATTCACCTGGAGAATCTGAAAAATCTGAGGATTCAATTTCTTTGCCGGAACTGGTTTCCTGCCTCATGCGACTAAAGATTGATGGAAGAGTGGAGGAGTCATCGGCAGGGTATTATAGAAAGATATGATGAAAACAACGAGCCAAGCGACTGCAATAGCCATAAAGTTGACAAAATTCGACTTTTCACAAAATGACAGTAAACTAATCTTGAATATTAATTGGACGGAAGTATAATTATTATATAGACAAGCGGAGATGACATGACAACTGGTGACAGCAAAAGGAGCAGAAAGAGAGCGCTGCTGCAGGGACACCTTATGACGACGCATTCCGCACGATGACAAACGACTGTCCGGATCTGCTCATTCCTGTGATCAATGAGATCTTTGGGAAAAAGTATCCGAATAATGCAAAGGTTATATTCGGCCAGAACGAGCATTTCATTAATACCATGGACGGAGATCTGAAGAAACGGATCACAGATAGTTCCTTTAAAATCGTTGAGCGTGCAGGAAAAGTTAGCGGGAAATATCTGATAGAGTGCCAGTCGAAGCCAGACAGTACTATGGTTGTCAGAATATTTGAGTACGCCACGCAGGTCGCACTTGATGAGAACGTCATCGTTGGAAACAGAATGACGGTGGAAATCCCAAATGCAGCCATATTGTTTCTGCGCAGTAATAAAAACACTCCGGATAAACTGAAAATTGAGATAATTACACCTGGCGGAACAGTTTCGTTTGACATACCCTCTATGAAACTTGCCAGTTACAACATTGGTAGTATATTTGAAAAGGGGCTATGGAAATGCTCGAAGAAATATCCGGACTGATCCACAGACTTGACTATGCGATGGAACAAGATCATCTTTCCGCCTACCAGAGGTGTATGATTCTGGACATGGCAAAACTCGTTTCGGACAGGCTGACAGAAAGGTACAGAAGAGTGAGGAAAGGGGTGAAAAATATTATGAGAGGAAGGGTAATTGAAACTGAAGCAAGCAGGATATACAGAGAAGGCATAAAAGAAGGCATAAAAGAGGCTGATCAAAAACGTCTGAAACAGGATGCTAAGGCTATGCTGGACGATGGGCTGGAGCCTGAGAGGGTTGCACGTATTTTACATCTTACAGTAGAAAAGCTGGAAGAACTGGTAGGCCTGGTGACTACCTGAAACTATTTTTGGAAATCCAGAAAATCTGATACGATCAAATGATGGTACAGGCAGAGGAAAAAAGGATTAGCAGAAGTGAGCGGCAAATGACCACGCCACTGTTCCTTCTGCGTGCACAGCAAAA
>ONXK01000268.1 GCA_900321785.1 uncultured Lachnospiraceae bacterium
CAGGAGCTTCTCCCGAAGAGATATCTCCCGAAACGGCGGCTCCAACAATAACATTTTTGCCAATAGAAAAGCTGTAGATCAGAGGTTTCATATCCAGTGTCCGGAAGCCCTTTTTGGTCTCTTTTGTCCAGGGAATTTCCTCCTGCCGGACAAAGTCTTCCAGAATCTCCCGCCAGTTTTCCGGCGGTTCATAACCGTCTCTGAAAAACACTTCATACTCCGCCGCAGCCACGACAGACATGGCCTTTTCAGGCTTTTTGGCAGTTCCACCGCCCTCAAGGACCGCTTCTCCAACCTGCCGGAAATCCAGGATCTCCAGCCCTTCCGGCATCAGAGGCCGCAGCTGTTCCAGCGCATGTTCCGTACTCACCGGCCTTCCCAGTTCCAGATCCACATACTCTCCTGTGCTCTCCAGACCAAGGCCCAGGGGCATTGCAGTGGACATGATCATGCGGGGAGTGATTCCGTCGGAATAATGGACCTCAATATCTGTACGGCGCAGACACTTCTGCAGAAAGCGCATCAGTTCCAGATGTCCGATAAACTTCATCGGGCCATACTTGGCAAGACGCATCCGGATCCGGATACAGATGTCCTGCGCAGAATCCACAGATTCTGCCGGCTCTGCTGATTCCCTTGATTCCGCAGCCTTTGCGGATTCTGATGGTTCCATGGAAGCATCCGCAGGCGTGCCCGCTGTATTTTCCGGTTTGTGCGCATATGTTTGCGCATCCGTATCTGTGCTTTGCCCGCAAACTGTGCTGTAAGCCTCTCCTGGCTCCCCGCCGTCTCTCTGAGCACTTCTGCCCGCATCTGTATTGTCGCGCCTCTGAAGGCCTTCCGGGCGCCTTTCCGCGGCATCCCTGCGCAGACACACTCCGCAGCCGTATTCCGCCGCCCCGCAGCCGCTGCATGCCTCCCGGCAGTTTGGTGTGAGGACCGCCCTGTGTGCCTTTTCCCATTCATTCCAGAGAAAATCACGCCGCACGCCGATCTCAATAAAGTCCCAGGGGAAAATCTCGTCCTTTTCCCTCTGTCGCAGGGCGTAAAAATCCATGTCCATGCCGATGTTGGCCGCGGCCTGTTCCCAGCGGTCATAATTCCAGGTCTCCAGCCAGCAGTCAAACAGAGCCCCCAGGCGGTAAGCCTCCGCGATCAGGTCCGCCGTCCGGCGGTCGCCGCGGGCAAAAACCCCCTCCAGATAGATCATCGGCGCATCATGCCAGCTGTATCGTATACTCTTGTGATTATGAGCTTCGTAGATCGCATGGTTGACCGTGGCGGCAAACCCCAGATAATCACCCGCGCGATACATAGGCGCCCACTGGAAAGGGGTAAATGGCTTGGGAACAAAAAACGAAGTGCTCACCGTGATCTGGCAGCGCCCGTTTCGTTTCTCCTTCGGCACTTCTTCGTAATACGCTGCCGAGATCTTATTTGCCAGATCAGAGATCGCGACACGGTCTTCCTCTGTCTCTGTGGGAAGTCCCAGCATAAAATAGAGTTTGACCTTGTTCCATCCGCCCCGGAAAGCCTCCCGGGCACCATTGAGAATCTCCTCTTCTGTTATCCCCTTGTTGATGACATCACGCAGACGCTGCGAACCTGCCTCCGGCGCAAAGGTCAGACTGCTCTTTCGCACATCCTGCACCCTTGCCATCAAATCCAGCGAAAAGGCATCGATCCGGAGCGAAGGCACCTGCAGCTTCACCCGGTCCGCCTCCCTGCGGTCGGAGATATAGTCCACAATCTCGTGAATACAGGAATAGTCGCTGGAACTGAGGGAACTGAGCAGGATATCATCCTGTCCTGTACTGTCCAGCATAGAATCCGCAAAGGCCTGCACGGTCGCAAGATCCCTCTCCCTGTTGGGACGATAGATCATTCCCGCCTGGCAGAAACGACATCCCCGGATACATCCGCGCTGCAGCTCTACCGCAACACGATCCTGCGTCACTGTGATAAAGGGAATCAGGGGTTTCGTCGGATATGGCGACTTTTCCCTGCTGTCCAGGTCCGCAGCCACCTGCCTGCGGATGCGGGCCGGCGCATCCCCC
>ONXK01000267.1 GCA_900321785.1 uncultured Lachnospiraceae bacterium
GCGTCCACATGGGCCAGCAGGCCAATACATATGTATTCTCGCATACTGTTCTTTTCCTTTTATGAATCTTCCTGTTCCGTCACTTCTTCCACGATCACCTCAAGGCCGGCCTCGCGGAAGGGGCCGAGGATCTCTTCGCGGGTCTCGTTGGTCACCAGGATATCGACCGCAGAGATCTCCTTTGATAAAAAAGTCGCGGAGGTCGCCAGCTTTTCCCGGTTTGCGATGGCAATGACTTTACGGCTGTGATTCATGATCTCCCGTTTATAGATCGCCTCTCCGGACGAAGGATAGGTCAGCCCGTGCTGTGCGGACAGAGAGGAAATGCCCAGAACGCTGCACTCGATATTCAGGTTCTGCAGCTGTTCGATGGCTCTGCTTCCCTGCACGACCCGGTCCACTTTTTGCAAGGTCCCTCCGACAATATTGATCTCAACATCGGGATATTTACAGAGCGCCAGGGCGACGGCAGGGGAATTGGTGATGACCGTACCGGAAAAGTCCTCCGGGAGTGCCTCTGCAAACCAGAGGGTCGTGGTACTGCCGTCGATATAAAGTACGTGTATGTCGGAGACCAGCTGTGCAGCCCGCGCGGCGAGTTTTTTCTTTACACCGGGGTGCCGGGTAACGCGCTCATAGAAATCCACATGTTTCTCCCTGCTCTCCCGGCCGGTAGCCGCTGCCTGCAGAGCATGGATTTCCTGCAGAATCTTTGCAGCAGACTGTGCATCTGCCTGGTCGGTTTCTTCCTCAAGGCGCAGGACACCGCCGTGGACACGCTGCACCAGCCCCTTAGCCGAAAGATCCTGAAAATCCTTGCGGATCGTGTCCTCCGCAAGTCCCAGTTCCTCCACCAGTTCCTTTGTGGTGATCCTTCCGTCTCGTCTGACTCTGGCAAGGATATAATTCCGGCGTTCTTTTTTTAACATAAGAGATTCTCCAATGCTCTATCCAGTATTTCATGTGCAGGGTTTCATGTGCAGCCCGGCAGGCATTGCGCATTTATTCTATTATCACAATTTCTGTATTGATTTGCAATTAGTTGTATTGATTTTTATTGTTTTTCAATAATCCTGCTCCGCAGGTCTTTTTCCGATGAGCTTAATGATTTCCTTGTCGGGACTGGCCGGGTAAGCGCTGCGGACATGCTCGAAAATGCGGTCCCAGGACTGCGCCGGGGATTCCCCGTAGGCTTTGGTCACGGCACCGCGGCCCCAGACAGCTTCCGGGGGCTGGAGAACAGATACAGACATGCCGTACTCCTCTCCCCGCTTGTTCTTTCTTCTGCGGAAATCCGTGATGACAAGGTAAGTCTGCATCTGGAGACCGGTGATGATGCCGGGATAGTTTTTCTCTTTTCCTTTGCCGAATCCGGCCATCTTCTTGAGGTCTGTGGACAGGATCCGGTCATTCTTGTAGGTCACATCCCCGTCCTCGTCAATCTCCATCATGAAATCCATGATCATCTTCTCACGCCTGTTGGCAAGGCCGTCCTCCCAGCGGGCGTCAAAGTCATAGCCCTGCCGGCGGAAATTGGCAAAGCAGGGGAGCCATTCCAGACTGATAAATCCCGCCTTGCCTCCAAAAAACCTGCCGTAGGCGACCTGGCGGCTTGCGGCAATGATCTCCCGCCACTCCCAGGGATCCTCGCTCCGGATGCCCGACCACCAATAGTCGGGGGAGGTGTGTTCCTCGGTGGAAAAGCCGGTCACCCCGTTCCCGAAAAGAGGGAGAAATCCGATCTCATTGATCCAGTTGATCAGTTCCTGCCAGGTGCGGATCCTGTATGGGTCATCCCATGCCATCCCCCGCATGATCCACTCGCCGTTCTCAATCGACATCGCTTTTCTGTCTCCTGTATATACTGCCTGTCCTGCCGGAACGGTGTCCGTCCTTCCAGGATGATTTGCCTGTCAGTGCCCGCACCCCAAAAGCCCGCAGGAACTTTGCTGCAGGGACTTTCAGAGTGCGGTTTATTATAACATTCTCTTTCCTTCAGAACAAGCGTTCGCAACAAGGCTGCGCTTATATGAGCTTATATCGTTACAGTTCAGCCCTTCCTGATTTTGTTTGCGGACGCCTTTTTGTGCATTGCTGTGGAGGTGGGCCTTGAAAAACGTCGGTACTTGCTTTTTGCAAGCTCCGCGCAGCAAAAAGCTAAGGAACTGTAGATATATTAACTGTGCAGATTGCGCAACATGGATTTTCGAGTGCAAGGAAAAATACGCAGCCGTACCGAGGTACGGTGAGGCTTTTTGACGAAGCAATCGGAAGGCCAGGCAAGCAAGATGTGCAGATTAATTATCTACAGGTCCTTAGTATCCGCTACGCTTTTCACGGAGCGGGAGCGCCCCACCGAAATAGTGATGCACAAAAGGCGCACTGTTTTCAGCAGGGTCTGAACTGTAACCTTATATCGGGAGGCTGGGCGGGAAAATAAAGAAAACCGGAGGAAAACCCGTCAGGCTTTCCTCCGATTATCTCGTTGACGATGCCTGCGCACAGCCGTGCTCCGGCATGGTCGGAATAATGTATGGGTGTTTGGGTGCTAGAGGTATGATGCTATGGTCAAAATAACCGCGAAGGCTCCCGGTCCTGCGATCAGGCGAGGAAGTCCTTTGTCTGCTTTACAATGTTGGATGCGCAGAGGCCGAAGTCTTCCATGACTTCCTTCATGGCGCCCGAGTGGCCGAACTTGTCCTGGACGCCACGCCCAGGCCGCCGATCACGCTGTGTTCCTCGCAGGTGACGATCTTTTTGCAGTCTCTGGCGGCTGCCAGGACAATCTCTTCATCGATGGGCTTGATGGTGCCGATGTTGATGACGCGGGCGTGGATGCCGTCCTTTTCCAGCTCTTCTGCTGCCTGGATGGCCTCGTAGGTCATGACGCCGTTGGCAATGATGGCGACATCGCTTCCCTCTTTGAGGATCTCACCCTTGCCGATCTGGAAGTCATAGTCCTCATCGTGGAAAACCGGAACCGCGGCACGGCCGAAGCGGATATAGCAGGGGCCGTCCAGCTCGGCTGCCGCAAAGACCATCTTCCTGGCCTCCACATCGTCAGCAGGGGACATGACGGTCATGCCGGGGATAACGCTCATCAGGGCGATGTCCTCACAGCACTGGTGAGAGGCGCCGTCCTCGCCGACAGAGATGCCGCCGTGGGTCGCGCAAATCTTGACGTTGAGGTGGGGATAGCCGATGGAGTTGCGGACGATCTCATAGGCGCGGCCCGCCGCAAACATTGCAAAGGTGGATGCATAGGGAATAAGGCCGGTGGCCGCCAT
>ONXK01000265.1 GCA_900321785.1 uncultured Lachnospiraceae bacterium
GAGTGCCAGCGGCATGACAGGCGCCCAGGCGGCGCAGATGATCCTGGACAGGAACGGCGTGGTCGGAGTTTCAGTACAGCATGTAGCAGGAGAACTCACAGATCACTATGATCCCGGCCGCGGAGTGGTCAATCTTTCCGACGCGACCTACAACTCACATTCGGTGGCGGCCATCGGTGTGGCTGCCCATGAGTGCGGGCATGTGATGCAGCATGAAACAGGATATCTTCCACTTAGGATCAGGACAGCCCTTGTGCCGGTCGCCAATATCGGCAGCAACTTCGGCATCTGGATCGTCATGCTGGGAGTGATCCTTGGGCTGAACAGTACACTTGCCATGATCGGCGTCTATCTTTTTTCCTTCGGTGTCCTCTTCCAGCTGGTGACACTTCCGGTAGAATTTGACGCTTCGCACTGCAATGCTGCAGGACTACGGGATTCTGGGACAGTCGGAACTGAAGGGAAGCAGGGCGGTTCTCTCGGCAGCAGCAATGACCTATGTCGCCTCTGCGGCAGCTTCCGTGCTGCAGCTGCTGCGTCTTCTGATGATCGTAAACGGCGGACGCCGCCGCGATTAAGGAGCCTGTCATTCTGACAGACCCGGAGGAGGAAAACGCTATCAACAAGAACAGACATATGGCTGCAGACAAAGAAAACAGAGAAAAAGGAAGGGCATTGAAGAACGAGAGAGAAGTGGTTCTGCTTGCCCTTCTTTCGCATGAGAAAAACGAGACATTCAGCAATATCCTGGTCAGAAGGACGCTGGACAGCTGTGCGCAGATGAGCACAGTGGAAAAGGCCTTTATCAAGCGCCTGCTCGAGGGTGTGATCGAGAGAAAGACCGAGCTGGATACAAGGATCGAGAACTTCACAGGACGGTCCGTTTCCAGACTTCACCCGGCGGTCCGTCAGATCCTCCGCATGGGGATCTATCAGATCTACTATATGGACGCAGTACCGGACAGCGCTGTCTGCAATGAAGCCGTTCAGCTGGCAAAACGCCACGCACCTGCAAGGCTTTCCGGCTTTGTCAACGGTGTCCTCCGCAATGCAGCCAGGCAGGCTGCTGCCGAAGAAAAGGCGGCGGACTTGTCCGGCGCAGGGAAGGGCGGTACAGAGAGAAAAACAGAAGCGGGCGGAATGGGGCACGCGATGGACGCGGATGCCATGGTCCGAAAAATGTGTGTGGAGTATTCCATGCCTGCCTGGCTGGTCCGCATGTGGTCGGAGCAGCTGGGTATGGAGGAGACAGCGAAGCTTCTGGGGGCCCTGATGGAGATCCGGCCGGTGTCTGCCCGTCTGAGCGGACGCCTTTCGGAGGAGGAACGACAGGACCTGCTGGCACAGCTTCAGGCTGCCGGTGTCATTGTTGAAGAGGGCAGATGGCTCTCTGACTGCAGGTATCTGCGCCGGACTTCAGACCTGCGCAGGCTCCCCGGTTTTTCACAGGGCCTGTGGACGGTCCAGGATGAAAGCTCCATGCTTGCTGTCGAAGCGGCCGGCCTCAGGGGGGACGAAACAGTACTGGATCTTTGCGCCGCCCCCGGCGGAAAGAGCTTTCTGGCGGCAGAACGTATGGCCTGTCAGAAGGCAGAAGGGGCGGGAACCGTTTTTTCCTATGATCTGTCAAAGCGTAAGACCGATCTGATCCGGTCCGGCGCGAAACGCCTGCATCTGGACAATATTCAGATTGCCGAGAGGGATGCCAGAGAGTTTTTCAAAGAGGATAAAGACAGGGCGGATGTCATACTTTGCGATCTTCCCTGTTCCGGCCTGGGAGTCCTGGGCAAAAAGAGAGATATCAAATACCGGGCCAGTATGGAGGGACTCTCTTCGCTGCAGCAGCTGCAGAGGGAGATCCTGACAAATGCCGTGCGCTACTTAAAAAGCGGCGGAGTGCTGATCTACAGCACATGCACGATCAATCGTGCGGAAAATGAGGAAAATGCTGCCTGGATCGCCGGTAAACTCGGCCTGCAGCCGGATGCGCTGGCCCCTTACATGCCGGAGGGGATACCGGGAATACAGGATAATATGCTGCAGCTTCTGCCGCATATTCACGGAACGGACGGCTTTTTCATAGCAAGGTTCAGGAAAAAATAAGCTGTCTGCACATGACGGGTTACGGTTCACGCCCTATCGAGGGCGTGAACAGATCAGTAACCATGACGACATTAAAGGGCAGGATGGTTTGATGAAAGAAGATTCGGCGGAAAAGCTTTTACTGCAGGCGGACAGCGCTGCGACAGACATAAAGTCCATGTATCCGGAGGAACTGCGCGCTCTGGTACTGGAAAAGGGACTCCCGGCATTCCGGGCAAAACAGATCTATGAATGGATCCATGCACGGCAGGCGGCCTCCTATGAGGAGATGACCAATCTGCCGGCAAAACTGCGTGCGCAGCTGGCGGAAGAATACCCGCTTGTGACCGCAAAAACGGTCGACCGGCAGGTCTCCGCTCTGTTCGAGATGCCTGACGGCTGTCTTGTGGAGAGCGTTTTCATGCGCTATCACTTCGGAAACAGTGTGTGTATCTCATCTCAGGTCGGATGCCGGATGGGCTGCAGTTTCTGTGCCTCTACCCTGCACGGGCTGGTCCGGTCTCTGAAGGCATCGGAAATGCTGGAACAGATCTACGCGATCATGAGGGAGACAAAAGAAACGGTTTCGCATATTGTCGTCATGGGGATGGGCGAGCCGCTGGATAATTATGATAATCTGCTCCGCTTTATCCGTCTTTTGACAGGACAGGAGGGCGTCA
>ONXK01000264.1 GCA_900321785.1 uncultured Lachnospiraceae bacterium
GAACCTTACCTCTCCGACAGGTTTGAACTGGAAGTCATCCCCAAGGGAATCCGCCTGGACGTTCATAAGGATGTCATCCTGCGGGGCCGGGTGTGACGGTTTTTTGATTTTCTGAAACAGCAGGCTTATTCCTCTTGATCTGAAACAGCAGGCTTATTCCTTCTGATCTGAAATAGCAGGCTTACTCCTCTTGAACTGAAGCAACAGGCTTATTCCTTCTGATCTGAAACAGCAGGCTTATTCCTCATGAAGTAAAGAGCGGCAGTTATGTCACTGCAGGAAGCCATACCGGGAGCCACCATGAAAAAAACAGCATGCGGCAATACAATAAGAGATACGAAAACGGCAAAAAAGAACCGGCTTCTGAAAACAGCCGGAAGAGTAATTGTGCTAATTACAGCGGTCGTCCTGATCCTTATTGTGGGATTTGGCTTATATACTTCGCAGTACTACAGGGCAGATGCGGATGCAATTGAGGTGCTGCAGCGGGGATCGGATCGTATCCCGGCGCAAAGGTGGAGGAAACTGCCTATGCGCCTTTACTTCACAGGATTGCAGAGGGCCAAATGGATGTGTGCCTTGTGAAAATGCCTTTCCACCTGGCTGTTTTTGACAGGAATGCCGCCGAAAAAGTCATACCGCAGTACGATTATGAGAAATGGTATATTGGCGGTCATTCTCTCGGAGGCGCAATGGCCGCTCTCCATGCATCGGATCGCGGAGATTTCTATAAAGGGATCTTTCTCTTTGCGTCCTATCCTTCCAAACCGCTTCCGGAGAACATGAAGGAAATACTGCTCGTTGGATCGGAGGACGGAGTGATCCGCTGGGAGAAGGTTCAAAAGGCCCGGGAGTATTCCTCAAAGGACTATACAGAGCATATCATCGAGGGTGGAAACCATGCACAGTTTGGAAGCTATGGCAGGCAGAAAGGCGACGGCCGGGCGCTGATTTCGGCCCGGATGCAGATCAATGAATCTGTAGAGGTCATAAAAGACGCCCTGTCCTATTAATGGGGAGGAATCCGCACATTCAAAGGCACATTCAAACCCAATTCATGGACACTATACCCGGTGCTCTGTCACCGGGATCCAAAAGCAGTTTTCAATTGTGCCAGGAATCGTTCCGCCAATGGAGAAAAGGTCTGGTACTTTTTCCATACCAGATACAGCTTTGTCTCCAGGGGAGGGGAGAGCGGACGGAAGGCCAGTCCGCTTCCGGGAGAAGTGTTCAGTAGCTTATTAAAGGTCAGCAGATACCCCAGATGTTCTTTCGCAAAAACAGATCCGTTGTAGGACAGCCGGAAGGACCCCTCCAGATGAAGCAGATCCATTTTTGCACCCGCCCAGCGGGGAATATCGCTTTCCCAGCTCTGTTCGGAACAAAAGAGCGGCAGCCCGATCAGGTCATCCACTTGGATGACCTTTTTTGATGCCAGAGGATCGTCCTCGGGCATGACGATTCCCCATTCATCGGATTCAGGGAAAGCCAGTGATTCATGCCTGTGAGCATCCGGCGTCTCCGCCAGCACGGCAAAGTCCAGAAGACCCTTGTCCAGCTTCTCCATGACCTGCTCTGTGTCACCGCTTGTGATGTGGTAGCGAAGACCCGGACAGGTCTGTTTGAAGGTATGGATCTCATGGGCCAGATAGCGGATCTGGTAGGACTCCGCCAGGCCGAAATAGAGATCTCCGCCGGTCATATCGTCCAGGGAGATAAACTCCTTCTCAATCTTATCCGCCATACTGACAAGGTCCTCGGCGCGGTTGCGAAGCAACATTCCCTCGTCGGTCAGCTTGATGCTGAAGCTGCGCCGGGTAAAGAGCTTTTTGCCCAGCTCATCTTCCAGCGCCTTCAGGGCTTTTGACAGTGTCGGCTGTGTCACGTGAAGGGTCTGTGCCGCCCGTGTCATATTCTCTTCCCGCGCAACGGCGAGAAAATATCTGAGTGTCCGGATTTCCATTCTTACCTCTTTGTCGCCCGCCAGAGCAGCCCTGAGGAGTAAGGACACCAAGGTGCTTTCTCCGATGGAATCAGTGGAGATTTGAGCTGTCTGGCAGAAAATTCAGTATTTCTTTTTTTTGTGATATTCCGACAAAGAATATCACGATATTCATTATAACTATTCGCGAATATATTCTCAAGTTGTTATGATAAACCCATAAAAAGAAAACAGAAGGAGAGAGAGTCAATGAGTGACGGAAAAGCAGTAAAACATAACCTGCTTGACGCCGGCTGCAAGGAACAGACTGCTGACTTTGTGGAACAATTATATCTTTCCGGCAGGCTCTCCGATGCGCTGCATGAGATGAAGGCCTTCCGATGTGACCTGATGGATGCACTCCATCAGAGCCAGAGAAGAGTGGATTGCCTGGACTACCTGATCCGGCTGACCGAAAAGGAAATCAGAGTAAGACAGAACTGCCAGGAAAAAAGTGCTGGTAAGAAGAGCTGTTCACAGAAAAAGTATTAACAGAAAAAGAATCAGCAAGAAAA
>ONXK01000263.1 GCA_900321785.1 uncultured Lachnospiraceae bacterium
CTACTATCGCGGCAAGGTGGTCGGCGGCATTTACGATGACCGCTTCCTTGTGAAGCCCACAAAGTCAGCAATGGAGATGATGCCAAATGCGGATATGGAGCAGCCATATGACGGCGCAAAGCAGATGATTCTGGTAGACGATGTTGATAACCGGGGAGTGATGTACAGGCTGATTCAAGCTATATGGGAAGACCTGCCCAAACGGAAATAGCCACTTTACAGTGTAAAAAATGAATGAACCGATGAATATACACTGCTAAACTGACAATAATGATTGTCTGGTGAGAGTTGGACAAGCTGCTTTATTGTTCACACAGAATAACGTCGAGACTGTATGTCAGCTGAGCAACCAAAGAAGACGATCGGATCCTTACGTGAAGCCGGAAGTGGATGCGGAGGACTATTACAGGATTAAAGATGAATAATGATGTTCCGAGACTAATGGGGTGTGGTTCATGACTGATAGTTGCAAGGGCATTAGTCTCATGACAGGCAGGGAGACGGTACAGGAGTACCGCTTTCTGCCTGTTTTTTGGTGTGTGAAATACGTCCTGGAAATATGGCAGCAGTCAGGGCATAGACATCGCGTTCTAATAGCGATTTGAAAAGCAGCCGTGCAAAATGCAAAAGGCATAGCTGTACTATGACTCCCGAATCGATAGAGCCTCATGATATAATAGAAAAGGCGTTTACCTTTCAGGCAGTGCTGGATAAGTATTTTGACGGAAAACCGGATCAAAGGACCCTGCAGATACTGTCACGTCAGGAAGGCTGATGTAAATCGAAGTTTGTAGAGGAGAAACAGATGCAGCATGAATGTAGAATAACGGTCCTGGAGACCAAGGTCTTCCCTGACCTTCAAGAGAAATATCTGGCGGACCCAAAGTCCGGCCCATGTCCTTTTTTTCATGCGGGCGACACCTTTGTACTTAAGCGCACGCCCGAACAGGATGATTTCTATCACCTGATGAACGGCAAATTCTGCGGGGAAGCCTGGGATGCGGTCAGCCGCTATGTTTACACAGCTCTTCAGGGCGGTTCCATCATGAAGGGCTGGACCAACGACAACCGCATGATGATCACCTGCTGTAATGACGGGACCCGCCCGGTTATCTTCAAAATCGAGCGAATCGACATCCCGGAGACTCCGGAGGAGGAAGAATGGCTCTCGAAACAGAACTTTCTCAATAGTGCCGAGGATGCTTACACGGGGGAACAGAAAATGGAGGCAAGGCAATAACCATTGATTCGGGAAGCGCAATAAAAAATGAAAGATGAAAAAATCATAGAACAGGCTGTTGCCTATATTCAGAAATTGTTCCGGACAAATGCCGGTGGACATGACGTTGACCACACGATGAGGGTTTATCGGAACGCCCTCCTGATTGCGGAAAAGGAACAGGATTGTGACAGGCTGATCATAGCACTGGCGGCGCTTCTCCACGATGTGGATGACCATAAGCTGTTCGGGACAAAGGATAACGCGAACGCACGAGCGTTTCTTCTGGAGAACCAGGTGCCACAGCAAATGGCCGACCGAATCTGCGGAGTGATCAATACGGTCTCCTTCAGTCAGAACAAAGGCAGAATTCCGGATACACCGGAGGGTAAAATCGTTCAGGATGCGGACCGGCTGGATGCCATGGGGGCTGTCGGTATTGCGAGGACCTTTGCTTATGGAGGTGAGCATGGAAGGCCTATGAAGGAATCAGTACAGCATTTTTACGATAAGCTGCTGAAACTCAAAAGCCTGATGAATACAGAGACAGGCCGAATGATGGCTGAAAAGCGGCATGCTTTTCTGGAAATGTTTCTGGAAGAGTACCTGGAGGAAGTTGGAGGACACTGCCGCACTGAGGGATGAGAATCAAAGCAAAAGCAAAAGGAGCGATGCGCATGAGAACCGGCATTGAAGCTGTAGTTCGCCGTGGTTTCATCATCCTCGTTATCGAACCATGCGTGGTCTTCTGCCATACGAGCCTCATAGGACTGCTTACCGGTGTTGTAGCTGTAGGAACTGGCATCATCAGCAGTGGATTGTTGAAGCCGGCGGATGCTCTTGCCCTGCTCCGGATCGGCCCCGAATTCACGCAGACTGCGGTAAAGAGCCTGAAGGCCCTGCAGAATCTCACCTGGACCGGGGCACAAAGGATCACTGACGCAACGTAT
>ONXK01000261.1 GCA_900321785.1 uncultured Lachnospiraceae bacterium
TCATACATTGTACAGTTCTCAGTCCTACACTTTTTAAGACTATGTATTTGTCATGTATTGTGTCTGTCAGAAGGTCACACCCATCCTGTCGACTGTATCGATCACGACCACACAGTCCTCGCGCACATTCCGCATGATGAGCTTCATGATGTTCTCCGGAACAGCGACACAGCCGCCGGTATAGGGCTTTTTGGATCCCAGGCAATGCAGGAAAATGGCGGATCCCTTTCCGGCCGTGCCGTCCTCATTGAAGCTGATATTCAGGCAGTACTGGTACTCATAATCATAGTCAACGATATGCTCACTGTTTTCCAGGTCCAGATCCGGGCAGTCGCCAAGGTCGACCATCTCATTGTAATGGTTCTTCTCATCCCCGGACCAGTAGGTCTTGTCTGTCACCTTGACATAGGGGATGGCGCAGCCGGGATCATCCGCGATCCCGAAGGCCTTGTTGAAGCCATAGACACCGATGGGGGTCTGGCCGCATCCCTCGACGTGGTCCTGGTCCAGGCACATGCCGTTTTTGCCCATCAGGGCCGGCGTGGAGAGGATCTGTTTCCACTTGCCTTCTTCATCCCTCTGGTGCATGGAGACAGAGGCCGAGGACTTGTCCATGCCGTAACCGGCGACAACAAAGAGCTGCTTCGTATTCTCATCCTTTGCGGCAGGGAGATTACAGACCCATTCCGGAGAATCCACCACCTCCTGGACGGAGGCGCGAAGCCCGTCCGAAGTCTGGCCCTTGTCCGCTTCTGCAGTTGTCTCTCCGGCAGCATCCTCCTCGCCGGCGTCGAACTTCTCCAGGGTGATCCGGTTGGCGTCCGGGGCCTCCTTATAGTCGGTCCAGACCATTTTTCCGTCCGCTGTTAATTTGAAAGAGGCGGCACCGTCAGTGTAGATCGTCTCGCTGGTGGCGACTTTTCCATTCTCATCATAGGTGGAATGGGTCTTTTTCCCGGTCTCAAGGGTATTCATCTCTCCGGCGACTGAATCATAAGTCACCTCCTGATAGTCCCACTGGGTGACATCGTTCACGCTGGACGGCCAGTAAACGGATACTTGATAGTTCTCGTTCGCTTTATACAGAATCAGGGTGATCCTGTCGCATTCCCAGACTCCCACATAAGCAGCAGCAGGATCTGCCGCATCGGTCTTTTCCTGCCCCGCGGGCTCTGCAGCATCAGTCCGGGCCGCATCCCCCGTCTCTGCCTCCCCGGTGCTCTCTGCCGCCAGGGCCGGGACAATTGCAGCCACAGCCAGGCTAAGAACCAGGATCACCGTCATCAGTGCTGTCAGTTTCCTCTTCATAATTCCTCTCCTCCACTTATTTCCGTTGACAATACTATGCTAAAAAGATGCCGGAATCTGTGTAGTATTATAACATGTATATGCCATATTGCATGGAAAAAGTGTTCTGCCGGGCCCGGGGTTTATGGCATTGCCATAAACGGCACCATAAACCCCGGACCATCTCCGACCTGGTTTTAGTCAATAAAAACGCGGTCGAGTAAACCGCGCAGGCTGGACACATAGGGACGGTCCTTTTGTGTCTGTCCCCTTATCTCAAATGCGATGAGACAGGGGGACAGACACAAAACCGTCCCTATGTTTATTCAAACCTGTAGATCTCGCAATTTCCAACCTTAAAAGCCGCGAACTCTTCGTTTGTCAAATCCTGATACCAGGATTTCACAAAACGGACGATTCCGTTGTGCGCTACGAGAACATAGGTCCTGTCATCTTCCTTCAGTTCATCCAGAAGGTTATATACGCGCTGGGCAACGCGGAACATGGATTCGCCGTTGCCGAAAGAATTGATAAAGCACTGCTTTGCCTTGAAAAATTCCTCGCTGCTGCGCGGGCTAGTGCCCTCCCAGATACCGAAATTCTGTTCAATAAGGCGGGGCTCGAAGCGAACGGGGATCCCTGTGATCTCTGAAATATGCCTGGCGGTATCCGCCGCCCGAATCAGCGGGGAAGACAGAATCTCGTCCGCTGTATATCCCAGTTCCAGAAATTTTTTACCCGTCAGAATCGCCTGTTCATGACCCTTCTCAGTCAGAGGGACATCCGTGGCTCCGCAGATCTTATCCTCCACATTCCATTGGGATTCTCCGTGTCTTATGAAATATATATGACCCATGTATGTTTCCTCCGCCCTTCGCTTTTATCATCCCGGACCACTATTCTGCATGGTATCTGTCAAAAAGTCAGTGATAACCTCCCCTTTCTCGTATCACTTCACCCTGGCAGCATATTTCTCTATCCATCACGTTTTTTAGATCCGTTAGAATTCTTTCAGTATTTCCTTCTGCTCTTCCTTCCTCTCTTCCCTCTGCTCTTCCTTCCTCTCTTCCCTCTGCTCTTCCTTTTGCTTTGGCCTCTGCTCTCATATCTTCAATAGCTTTGCACATATTGATCTCGTCCCCTTACATCATAGTGATTTCTATTCCTCAATCGTCAGGCGCATAGGTCCAGCCGTGATCCTCGTGGTAAATGGTCATCATGATCCTCCGTAATTCTATATCTCACTCAGCAGTCGTGAGATTATTACCGGCATTTGTGCCCGGAGGCGGCCTCAAAGTTATACTTTACGATTCCCAGATCGATCTTGAATAAGAAATTTCTGCTGATTCATGGCCGTCGGCGCCATCATGGCCGCCTTCACACCGTTTTTAAACCAGACCGGCATCTCCGCTTCCGGAACATCACAGAGTTTTGCCAGGGGTTTGGATTTGTGTTTTTCCCCTTCAGTCTCGCCGTATCCGATCGCAATGACGCAGACGATCTTTTCGCCGGCTTCTTTATCCGCCTTGCATTTGCCGCGGCCATATGTTCCTGCCACCCAGCAGGTATTGAGTCCCATCATCTGCGCAGCAAGTACGATCTTCTGGCCGTAATAACCGCTCTTTTCATCAAGATCCGGCATGGCTTTTGGGCCGACAACCGCGATGTAATTCTTCGCATTTTTGAACTTGCCGTAATGTGCAAGAAAGGTGTCAAAACATTCCGGGTCATCCGTGATCAGCTGCATGTGCAGACCGCTCTCTTCATTGCAATTCTCAATCAGGGAAGTCAGCTCTGCCTGAAGATCTTCAGAAATTGCCACATCCTTATATTGCCGGACACTGTGCCTGATTTTGATTGCTTCTTTGATATCCATCATGAATCCTCCACATCTATACACTTAAATCCATCAATTCGTAAGATTCCTCCCTGTTATAGTGTCACCTCCCTCGATCAC
>ONXK01000259.1 GCA_900321785.1 uncultured Lachnospiraceae bacterium
GCATAGAAAGGAGCCTGGCTCAGATCATGATCCATGCCGGTTGTACGGCCGAAATCGGGATCATTCTGATCAGCAACATATTGGTTCCAGTTCTTCAGTGTTTCAGCAAGGGTTGCGGGATCTACATCGATCTTTTCCGCAAGTTCTTCGATTGTGTCGCCCTGCACGGTGATGCCGGTGGACACATATTTTTCAATCGCTTTGAGGCCGTCACGAAGACGCTGGTCAAAGATGATGTATGCGTAGCTGCCGGGCTGCTCCAGCTCTGCGGCGGAGACTACGTCGCGGGTGAGGAGCTCGTCTGTAAAGCGCTTGCCGTCCTGGTTGACCAGAATGGCACCGTCTCCGCGGACGCTCTCCGTGATCAGCATGCTGGTTTTCTGCTCAACGGTAGGATGAAGCTGGATCTGTTCGATATCTACAAGATCCGCGCCGACATCCTCGGCCATGACAATACCGTCGCCGGTGATTCCGGGTGCGCTGGTGGTCACAGTGCCCTTGAGGTCTTTGCGATACTGAACGATCATATCTTCGTTATTTCCGAAGCCGCCGGTTGCAAGAATAACTGCCTTGGCGTTGATTGTATATTCGGTGTCCTTGCTCTCGGCTTTGACGCCTGTCACAGTGCCGTCTTTGGAAATGAGGCTGGTTGCCTTTGTGTCATACATGACATTGATGTCGAGTTCATCCATTTTTTTGAGCAGAGAGGTGACGAGATAGGCGCCGACACCGGAACCGTCTTCAGGAGCGTGAATACGCGCATTGGTGGCACCGCCTGAGAAGGAAACCTTGGGAAGCGGAGCGCCGATGGAGTCAAGCCAGTCAATGGCTTCAGCGGAATTTTCCGCCAGGGTCGTGACAAGATCCTTGTCGTTGATATTGTGGCCGCCTTCCATGGTGTCTTCGACAAACTGTTCTACGCTGTCATCGATTCCCTGTTCAGCCTGGTAATGTGTCTCTGCGGCATTCATACCGCCGGTCGCCTTGGTTGTGTTTCCGCCCGCATAGGGCATCTTTTCGAGCAGGATTACATCCTTGCCCGCCTGGGCTGTGTTAATCGCCGCAGTCATACCTGCACCGCCGGCGCCTATGATCACGACATCCGTATCCAGATCCTTCTTGTCTTTCTCAGCAACCTCTTCTTCCTCTTTGGCAGGGAAAGCATTGAGGTCTGCGCCGGCATCCCGCATGGCTTTCTTGGCTGCACCCAGGATGGCATTGCTGGTGACGGTCGCACCTGTCAGCGCATCAATGTTGGGACTTTGCGCTTCCATGATCCGATCATCGAGCATATCTACGGCAAAGGATCCGATATTTTCAGTTTCCTGATCGCCTTCGATCTTGACTTCTTCGATCTTATCTTCCGAAACGGTGATAGTTACATCAACCGGACCGCCGAAACCTGTTGCTGTCTCAGTATAAGTGCCGGGTATAAACAGATCGCCCTCCGGAGCCTTGGGGCCGGAATCAACCTCGGCGCCGCCTGCCTGTGCAAGCGCTTCCGCGGCTGCCAGCTTGACGGCATCACTGGTAAAGGTCGCACCCGTCACTGCATCGACATCGGCGTCCTGCTTTGCCAGGATGGCCTGCTTGAGCAGGGGGATCGCCGCGCCGCCGACATCAGGGGTCTCGCTCTCGCCTGTAACGGTGAGATTTGAGATTCCGCCTTTTTCGCCGATCTCTACCGTTACATCCACGGGACCGCCGAAACCGTCAGCGGAAGCTGTGTAGGAGCCCGGCGTATAGGAACCGGCGACATCCGCGTTCACGGAAGAGGCAGTGGTGACCAGATAATAATCGATCGCCAGTACGAGCAGTATGCTGATTGCCGCCATAAACAGCAGACATGCAATACCGCTGGAGTCAAACTTCCTTTTCAACATTTTTCACAACACTCCTTTCTTTGAAAGATGACGACAGGCGACAGCAGGTCACCGCAGGAAGAAAAACGGATGTACACTTTCTTTATCGTCCCAATGATAAAGAACCCCGCGCCTGTGAGAAGCAAGTGCTGCCGTGATGGTGCGCAGCGTTTTCCGGATCAAAAACCTGTATTTGGTAAGATAAGTTGTAAAAAAAACAGGCTGTTTCAGCTGTTCGATATGTTGTAAGTAACCATGATTCAGACGTAACAGCTAATCTGACTACAGATAACAAAATTATCTCAGACCACTTTAGCAGTGTCAAGAATGACAATCTGCCGAGCCGTATCAGGATGATCCGGACTGATCAGAATGACAATCCTCCGAGCCGGCTCAGGATGATCCGGACTGAACAGAATGATAATCCTCCGAGCCGTCTCAGGATGATCCGGACTGATAATCCTCCGAACCGGCTCAGCCGATCAGAATGACCATTTGATTCACAAATTATAGCGCTTTGTGGTATTATGACTTAGAGAAGATTGAGAAAAAGACAAATTCAGAAAAAGATGGTTTCGTTAGAATAAAAATTCAGAAGAGGTAAATATGTATTATCAGTTTGACAGCAGGCTGAATATGCCTGCGATCATGTTTGACGATGACAGGATTGTTGTTGC
>ONXK01000258.1 GCA_900321785.1 uncultured Lachnospiraceae bacterium
TATCATCTGCTGTGAGATGTTCGGCTTTGAAGGATCTGCCTATTTCCTTCTTGCCTGTGTGATCAGCTATGTTGTTTCCGGCTACTACGGACTGTACACGAGCCAGAAGATCATGTATTCCAAATTCCGTCTGTCCTATATCGACAAACGGACATTATGATCCGGCGGCAGATCTGCCGGTATCAGCTTCAAAAAAGCAGGCAGAGGAGGGGGATATGCTGCCCCGGGGCTCCTCTGCCTGCTTCTTTAAGTTTTATTCTTCATCGCGCAATACCCGTGACTTCAGTCGTGGGATAGGCGCCCGGGACTCGCGAGCGGGTCCTGAAATTCCTGTCTGCAAAACCAGTTTTTTTAGCCGAAGTCAACTTCTTTTTTGATGATATCACTGGCGATGAAAACGACGACGGCAAGCGCAAGACTAAAAAATTCAAAGGCTATATCATGTATTGCCAAATCCTGAAAAAGATAATAAATGATGATGAATGTGTTGATGACTACAAAGACCAGCGACATGACCCATACAGGAGTGATCTTTGCGGGATCTTTTGCAGCTCTTCTTTGAAGGACTCCATAGATGAGTGTCACGAGCGCGCAGATCGAAAACAGTATTCCGAAAATAATAAACGAACTTGCAAGGAGTCCTTCAGGCAGCATGCATGCCGGATCGTGCATTGCTTCATATCCGGCTGCTAAAGTCAAGATTCCCAAGAGGAACATCAGCCCGCCGCTGATAAACTCAAAGATTGATGAAATATTAAGAATTTTTCTGCTGAGTGACATTTCCATTTTCAGATCCTCCGCTTCATGATGGTCGGATTCTACTGCTATATAGCTTTCCACCTGTGCCCCTGTACCGTTTGGGGCTTGTCTGTCTTGATTTATACTTTGCTTTATGCCTTGGTTTGTTTTCTATGTGTAAAGTATATCGCGGGAAACTGCACAGAACTGTCACATTGATTTCAGGACAGGCTTTCGGCCAGTTCATAGATGAGGCGTTCGCTCTTGTCCCAGCCCAGGCAGGCGTCGGTGATCGACTTTCCGTAACAGCCACCGTCTATATCCTGCCGTCCGTCTTCAATGTAGCTTTCGACCATGAAACCTTTTACAATTGTGCGGATCTCTTTGCTGGATTTGCAGCTGCTCAGGATTTCCCGGATGATCCTCGGCTGCTGCAGCGGGTCCTTTCCGGAGTTTTCGTGGTTTGTATCAATGATGACCGCCGGGTTTTTCAGCTGCGGTCTTTTTTTGTATGCGTCAATGACCTGGAGCAGGTTTTCGTAATGATAATTGGGAAAGTGTTCACCATTACTGTTCGTATAGCCGCGGAGAATGGCGTGTGCGAAAGGATTGCCGGCAGATGAAGCCTCCCAGCCCCTATAGATAAAGGTGTGGCTGTTTTGTGCGGCATGAATGGAATTCATCATGACTGTAACATCACCGCTTGTTGGATTTTTCATGCCGGCAGGGACTTCCATCCCGCTGGCTGTCAGTCTGTGCTGCTGGTCCTCCACGGATCTTGCCCCGATCGCCACGTAGGAGAGCAGATCATCCAGGTATTTGTGGTTTTCCGGATAAAGCATCTCATCCGCGCTGGTCAGACCGGTGTCCCGGATTACCCGCATATGAAGTTCCCTTGTTGCAATAATGCCTTTGAGCAGATCCGGCCCGCTCCCGGGATCCGGCTGGTGCAGAAGACCCTTGTAGCCGTCTCCGGTTGTACGCGGTTTATTGGTATACACGCGCGGGATGATAAAAAGGTGGTTTTTCACTTTTTCCTGGACGCCGGCGAGACGCGTCAGATAATCCATCACACTGATCTCATTGTCGGCAGAACAAGGTCCGATGATCAGCAGGCACTTCTGGCTTTTGCCGGAAAAAATATCCCTGATCTCCTGATCCCTTTCTTCTTTGATCCTGCGCATATTTTCGGTCAGCGGGAAAAGATCCTTGATCTCCATTGGAATCGACAGTTTCCGTTTAAAATCCATATTCATAAAAAAACCTCTATTAAATAGCAGAATCTGAATGCCCGGACCGATGCAGGGTGCAGGGCAAAGCCTGCATGCAGCTGCAGATATACAGAATGCGTGAAACATCACAACACAGCTGCAGATATACAGAATGCGCGAAATATCACAACATAGCTGCAGATATACAGGATGCGCGAAATGTCACAACACAGCTGTAAGCAGGCAGAGCGCAGGACACATCTCAGATGAAATAAGAGTGTCTTTCTGTGGAAAGACGCATTTTCTTCTTCATGCCTTCTGTGTCGTCTGCCGCAAGGAGATTCCGGAATTCAGTCACTTCTTCTAAAAAAGCATCCATGTGATGC
>ONXK01000256.1 GCA_900321785.1 uncultured Lachnospiraceae bacterium
CCCAAAACATGCCCAAAATATGGGCTTATTGCCGAGCTGCTTTTTTGTTGACAAGGGCAGTGGCCAGCAGAACAGCGGCGGGAAGCAGAAGGACCCGCATGGCGATCCGGATGCCGGACGTCTCCGCAAGGGTACCGATGATGGATGGAGTGATGATTGATCCGAATCCGGACAGGGTGACGAAGATTCCCATTGCCAGGGGGTAGCGCCCGAAGACATCCCCCGCATTGGCGACAGTTGTCCCGTACATGCCGGAAAGGGATAAACCAAGCCCGATCGTACCCAGCAACATAAGGGGAAGCTGGTTTGCAAGCAGGACGATGCCCAGAAAGACCAGGATTCCCAGAGACAGGATCCGGATGAGACTGGCGGGCGTGGTCCTGCCGCCGAAGGCACTGCATCCGAACCGTCCGACCAGGATCGTGATCCAGAGCAGGGAGGTCAGAAGCTGGGCGGCTTCGGGAGCGATCACGCCGCTCTCCTCATAGTAAGTGACCATCCAGCCCATGACGGTTGCCTCGACACAGAGATACAGAAACATGATCACCAGAGAAAACAGAAAAGGCTTCTCCTTCAGAAAACCGAAGGCGTTTCCGCCGCTCTCTGTCCGGCTGTAGGACACGCTGTCCATTTTCATAAAGGCAGACGTAAAAATAGAGAGAATCCCCAGACCGATGATGATGCAGACAGCCAGCCGCCAGCCCCTGTCACCTGTCTTCGCGCAGGCAAGCGCAATCAGGGGTGCGGAGACGGCGCCAATGGCAAAAAAGCCGTGCAGGGCGTTCAGCGGGGAGGAGTTTCCTCCGGAAAGAGTACTGACTGCCTGATTGTTGTAATTGCTGATAGAACCTCTCCCCAGACCGGTCAGCAGGAAAGCGAAGACCAGCAGCCATGGATTGCCTGTGGCCAGTGCGATCGCGAAGCCCGCGTAGGGAAGGACATTCAGGATCATCAGAGAGTTTTTCAACCCGATCATCAGAGGAATCAGCCCGGCGAAGAGGCCGGCGGCGATATTTCCGGTAGAGTGCGCGGAGATCAGATAGCCGCCGATCTGATAGCTGAGCCCGTATTCTGCCTTGAGCATGGGCAGGATCGAGCCGATGAGGATCGTATAAATACCCTGGATCAGATACAGGAAAAAGAGGTTCCCGATCATATAGCGGTCTTTACTGTTCAAAGAATGAAAGAAAGATTCCTTTTTCATGGCTTTCGTGTCTCCTTTTGACTTCTTTTGACTTCATCCTTGTGCTGAAAATAGTATAAAAAAAAACTGTCGAATTCAAAATAGCGATTGCGACAGAAACTATAATAAAAGGGACAAGAAAAATAGTTGGGGACGGTCCTTTTGTTTCTGTCCCCATTCACTAAAAGGCATTGTTTTTATTACGGGCAGGCTCTAAACTTATACTATGTGGAGCCGTCGCTACGGCGAGCGGTATGGTAGGAAAGAAAAGGAGGAGACCCGAAATGAAAGTTGTTGCCGTTAACGGATCCCCGCGTAAGGGCGGAAATGTATCACAATGTCTTGATGTTATGGCAGCGGAATTCGCAAAGGAAGGGATTGAGTTTGAAGTCCTGCAGCCCGGTCCCCGCGTCCATCCCTGCATGGCCTGTTACCACTGCCTGAACGAAGGGGATATCCACTGCATCCAGAAGGACGACATGGTCAATGAGCTCATTGACAAGTGCATCGAAGCAGACGGAATTATCCTTGCCTCCCCCGTCTACCACGGAGGAATCGCCGGCGGCATGAAATGTGTCCTGGACCGTATGTTCCTGGCGGCCTGCTGCGGAGCTGAAAATAAGTTCCACCACAAAGTGGGCGCCGCCTTCTGTACGCTCCGCCGTTCCGGCGGTATGGCAACCTACCAGCAGCTGCTGGGATACATGGATGCCATGGAGATGGTCATCGTCACATCCGATTACTGGGGAGCTGTGCACGGCGCGGATCCCGGCGAGGTACAGCAGGATATCGAGGGCCTCGAAGTCGTGGCCAAGCTTGCCCGCAACATCGCCTGGACAGTAAAGGTAATCGATGCGGCCAAGGGAAAAATCGATCCGCCCGAGACACATCCCAGGACATTCACAAACTTTATCCGGTAAATATCTTTATCCGGCAGAAGTCTTTATCCGATGAAAAAGAAAATAGCTGCTGTATCCGCTGAAAAGGAAAATCTCTCAGCGGATACAGCAGCTTTGCTTTTACGGGTGTCAAAGGGGGTGTCATGGGGACGGTTCTTCTGACACTTTGCGCTCAAAGTGTCAGAAGAACCGTCCCCTTTGACACCCGAAGAACCGTCCCCATGACACTCGGCTTATAAATCTACCCAGACATTTCCGAGGCGGTTGCTCTCCACGCAGGCTTGCTCTCCACGCAGGCGTGGACGAATTTCATACCGTTCAGGCCTTCCTGGATGGAGGGATAGGGCAGTCCCTGGTAGGGTTTTCCATCTTTCAGAGCCAGCAGATTCTGGCAGAAGGGGCGGTAGATATTGCCGAAGGCCTCGAAGTATCCTTCATGATGGGCAGCCGAAACGCGGACCATACTGTTGCTCTCTTTGCTCATGTAGTCTCTTCCGGCAGAGAGCAGCCGTGTGGGTTCATTGACAGGCGTATATTTGAGGATGGAAGGGGTCTCATGATTCCATTCCAGGGAGCCTTTGGAACCGACCACATAGATGAAGGGGCTGCACTCCTTGCCG
>ONXK01000254.1 GCA_900321785.1 uncultured Lachnospiraceae bacterium
AGAACGCGGCACACCAGACAGTGCTGCGGGACCGCCTGATCCGGGGACTTTTGGAAATTCCTCACTCTGCCCTGAACGGAGACGCGGAAAAGCGTCTGCCCGGAAATGTGAACTGCTGCTTTGAGGGGATCGAAGGAGAATCGCTTCTCCTTTTGCTGGATGACAAGGGCATCAGTGCTTCCTCCGGCAGCGCCTGCACCTCCGGGTCTCTCGACCCCAGCCATGTACTTCTGGCAATCGGCCGTGTCCACGATGTAGCCCATGGCTCACTCCGGCTCAGTATTGGTGAGGAGATCACGGAAGAAGAAACAGACTACATAATCGCTTCAGTGAAAGAAGTTGTAGAATATCTGCGCAGCTTTTCGCCGGTCTGGCGGGACCTGCAGGCAGGGAAAACTCCTTTTATCCTGTAAAACAGCAGCTGAGGCCGGGCGCAAGTGCTGAGGCGGCGCGAAAAAACGACGATGCCTGCGCTCTTACGTGCTCCGGCATGCTTTGGAAAGCTGAAAAGAAAAAGAAGAAACAGAAGAAGCACAGAAAACAGAAGAATCACAGAAATCAGAAGAGAAAGTCAGAAGAAACAGAAGGAAACAGATCGTTCATCTGGTGAAAACTCTGCATAGTTTAACTGAAAAGCAGGAGGATGAAAATGGCACTGTATAGCGAAAAAGTAATGGATCATTTCCGTAATCCGCGCAACGTCGGCGTGATCGAGGACGCAAATGCCGTCGGAGAAGTAGGAAACGCGAAATGCGGAGATATCATGAAAATGTATCTCAAAATAGAGGACGATGTTGTCGAGGATGTAAAGTTTGAAACTTTCGGCTGTGGCAGCGCGATTGCCTCCAGTTCGATGGCGACAGAACTGATCAAGGGTAAGCCCCTCAGTGAAGCCATGAGCCTTACCAACCAGGCTGTGACCGAGGCGCTTGACGGCCTGCCTGCACATAAGCTTCACTGTTCGGTCCTTGCAGAAGAGGCGATCCAGTCAGCACTTGACGACTATTATACGAAATACCCGGAGAAAAGACCGGAAGGCTATGAACCCGGACAGAAGCGGGACCCGCATGAAATCCCCGAAGAAGACTTTTAAGTTTCTGCACATCCGGACAGGGCCGATGAGGAGAAAACGGTTCTGTAAGATGGTATGAAACATATAGGATATAATCCCCGGAGAATGAAAAATGTTGATAGTATCTAAAAAGAACAGAAATCATGCTGCACACTTCCGAATGCGATGCATCTGTATGGTGGCGGACGGGCGGAGTTGGTCATCGATCCGTTCTTTCGCCTTTGCAAACCTGAAATGATATTTTACGGAAAAAAGGTATAAGCCGGAATCCGGACAGATGCAGAAGCGCAATTAATGAAACAAGGTCCTGAAAAAGAGAGGACAAGACAGGAGTGTGAGCGAAGATGAGTAATTACAAGTTTGAGACATTGCAGTTACATGTGGGACAGGAACAGGCAGATCCGGCGACGGATTCCCGGGCTGTACCGATTTATCAGACAACTTCCTATGTATTTCGGAACAGTCAGCATGCGGCAGACAGGTTCGGTCTTGCAGATTCCGGAAATATTTACGGTCGTCTGACCAACTCCACGCAGGAAGTGCTGGAGAAGCGGGTTGCGGCCCTCGAGGGCGGAAGTGCTGCTCTGGCAGTGGCTTCCGGCGCAGCTGCGATCACGTATACGATTCAGGCTCTTGCAGCAAACGGCGGGCATATCGTTGCACAAAAGACCATTTATGGCGGCAGTTACAATCTGCTTTCCCATACTCTGCCCCAGTACGGCATCACTACAACTTTTGTGGATGCTCACAATCTGGAAGAGCTGGAGGGAGCCATCCGGGATAATACGAGAGCAGTCTTCCTGGAAACTCTGGGGAACCCGAACAGTGATATTCCTGATATCGATGCGATCGCGGAGATTGCCCATAAGCACGGCCTTCCTCTTGTAATTGACAATACATTCGGCACGCCTTATCTGATCCGTCCGATCGAACACGGGGCAGACATCGTCGTTCATTCCGCGACAAAGTTCCTGGGAGGACACGGCACCACTCTGGGCGGCATCATTGTGGAATCGGGAAAATTCAACTGGAAAGCGGGAAACAAATATCCGCAGATCGCGGAGGCGAATCCCAGCTATCACGGTATTTCTTTCTACGATGCGGTCGGTCCTGCTGCCTTTGTAACCTATATCCGCGCCATTCTGCTTCGTGACACGGGCGCCGCCATCTCGCCTTTCAATGCATTTCTGCTTCTGCAGGGGGTGGAAACCCTTTCGCTGCGTCTGGAGCGGCATGCTCTGAACACAAAGCGGGTCGTCGAATACCTGGACAGCCATCCGCTGGTGGAAAAGGTCAACCATCCCTC
>ONXK01000253.1 GCA_900321785.1 uncultured Lachnospiraceae bacterium
CGGAGATCGATGATCTGCAGAAGACACGCCGTCATCCGAAGCTGCCGGATATGGTAATCCCGAAGGAACTTCAGTTTACCAAATCCATGGAAGAGGTATGTACAGGAAAAGATATTCTCCTGTTTGCGGTTCCCTCTGTTTTTGTCCGTTCCACGACAGCTGCCGCACGTCCTTTTATACCGGACGGGCAGGTGATCGTCGATGTGGCAAAGGGAATTGAGCCGGATACATTGATGACAATGTCTGAAGTGATCCGCAGTGAGCTGGAAAAAGAAAACTGTGAGGGACCACATGATGTAAAGATCGTCGCCCTGTCAGGTCCGACCCATGCCGAAGAGGTGGCCCTGGATCTGCCTACTACCATCGTATCAGCCTGTGAAGATGAGGCGACAGCGGAGATGGTACAGGATGTTTTCATGGGTACGCCGGAAAACGTTACCTGCATGCGTGTCTATACCAATACGGACGTGAAAGGGGTGGAGCTCAGCGCCGCTCTGAAAAATATCATTGCCCTCTCGGCGGGCATCTCCACCGGACTGGGATACGGAGACAATGCCCGTGCCGCTCTGATCACACGAGGACTGGCGGAGATTGTCCGGCTTGGTCTGAAGATGGGCTGTGTGGAACAGACTTTCTATGGACTGGCAGGTGTGGGGGATCTGATCGTCACGGCCACCAGCCGCCACAGCCGCAACAACCGTGCCGGATTCCTGATCGGTCAGGGCTGCACCCCTGACGAAGCGGTAAAAAAGGTCGGTATGGTCGTCGAGGGCATCAATGCCCTTCCCGCCGCAGTAAAGCTGGCTGCACAGTATGACGTGGAGATGCCCATCGTAACTTTTATGGACGGAATCATCAATGGCGGCAAGGACCCTGGAGAAGCTGCCGCGCAGCTCATGGGCAGAAAAAAGAAATCTGAGCTTCCAGCCGGAAACAGAACAACGTATTTCGCCCGGATCCTCTCGGAGACGCTTTGACCGTTTATGGTCACACCCTGACCAGGGTGTGACCATGAAACGGCGCGTTCGGCGATTGACATGGTGAATGATAACACGATGATATGGTGAATGATGACACGATGGCCCGGTTATAAGGCCGGAAACAA
Organism: uncultured Lachnospiraceae bacterium; assembly: GCA_900321785.1. Taxonomy (GTDB): domain Bacteria; phylum Bacillota; class Clostridia; order Lachnospirales; family Lachnospiraceae; genus CAG-791. The sequence goes on from ONXK01000253.1 coordinate 1,106, forward strand.
AAAAGTGCCGAAGGAAGAAGTTCCTTCGGCACTTTTTATATGACAAGGCTCGCGCAATGTATTTTCCGCCTGCGGCGGAGGCAGGCCGGTCGGAGGCAGAGGGCGGCAGGACCGCCGCTGCCCGATTTTGCGGTATTCCAGGGATTGGCACCTCGGGAACATCCCGATGGGATAGGGTTCGGCCCGCTGCCCGGATCACCCACACCTTTTTAGAGCACGTCTATATATTTCCCGTCCAGAACGTCCTTGAGATACTGTCCGTACTGGTTTTTCTTGAGGATTTCATATGTTTCCAGGACTTCCTCGCGGGAGATCCATCCGTTGCGGTAGGCGATTTCCTCGAGGCAGGCAATCTTGCGGTGCTGGTGTGTTTCGATCGTCTTGACGAAGTTAGTGGCGTCGACAAGGCTCTCATGGGTTCCGGTGTCCAGCCATGTGAAGCCCTGGCCGAGCAGCTCGACATGGAGCTGTTTGTTGTCCAGATAGATCCGGTTGAGATCGGTGATCTCATATTCACCGCGTGCGGAGGGCTTAAGGTTTTTGGCATATTCCACCACGCGGCTGTCGTAGAAGTACAGTCCGGTCACGCAGTAATTGCTCTTGGGATGGGCGGGTTTCTCCTCGATGGAGATAGCATTTCCGTCTTTGTCGAATTCCACAATGCCAAAGCGCTCGGGGTCGTCGACATAATAACCGAAAACAGTTGCTCCTTCGCCCTTCTCTGCTTTCTCAACGGCTGCGCGGAGTCTTTTCCGAAGACCGTGGCCTGCAAAAATATTGTCCCCCAGTATCATGGCTGCGGGATCTCCGTTGATAAATTCTTCGCCGATGGTGAATGCCTGGGCGAGTCCGTCCGGCGAGGGCTGGGCCTTGTAGGAAAGATTGAGACCGAACTGGTGGCCGTTCCCGAGGAGGATTTCGAATCGAGGCAGATCCTGCGGCGTGGAGATGATCAGGATGTCGCGGATTCCTGCGTTCATCAGTACCGAAATCGGATAATAGATCATCGGTTTGTCGTAGATCGGGAGCAGCTGTTTGGATGTGACCATAGTCAGAGGATAGAGTCTGGTGCCGGATCCGCCGGCGAGAACTATGCCTTTCATGGGTGATTGTCCTCCTCTTGCAAATGCAGGGGTTTATGAGAAGCGCGCAAATCTCCTCCGATCCTTCACCGATTTCGCTTGGGGTGTCTCAGCGCAGAAGCGCTTCGACATGTCGGAAAGGGAGAGTTCCGGCGCTGAACTATTCCTTACTATAATACCATAAGAGGCTTTTTTTGTGAACAGAAGAGGCAGGGC
>ONXK01000252.1 GCA_900321785.1 uncultured Lachnospiraceae bacterium
ATTCTGATTACGTTTTTTCTCAGTATTTCTTTTCCATTTTACGTTTTCTGGCTACGCCGATCAGTTCTTCCGCTTCATCAAATGCCCGGAAAAGATAGTCTTCTTCCCACTCGCGGCCTTCCTTTTCGTATTTTTTGATCTCTTTCCAATCTGCCAGAAGGACAAGCGGGCTTTCCTGCGCCTCTTCAGCGGCTTTTGCAGGGTATTCCGGAGAATGTGTACCCTCAGACCCTGAAACGCCATCACGGGCGCTACAGGGGCCTTCAGGCCGGTCCGGGCTGTAAGCGGTAGCCTTTTTACTGTGCATCTGGTCTTTGCAGGCTTGATTTTCCTGTTCCATATCCTGCGGATCCTGCAAACTGTTCATATCATGATTATCCAGAACAGCTTGCATGTTCTGCGTTTCCTGTGCAGTCAGTTTCTCCTGCATATGACGGATGTAAGCGGGCGGCATATACCGGATGCTTTCTTCTCCAAAGACATGCGGGTGGCGGCGCAGCATCTTCTCATTTACACCGCGGATCACATCTTCAAGTGTGAACAGGCCTTCCTCTTCTGCCATCTGCGCATGCATGACGACCTGAAAGAGCAGATCTCCAAGCTCCTCTCGAAGACTCCGGGGATCTCCGGTTTCCGACAGGATATTGATACCGCACAGGACCTCTGCCGCCTCCTCAACGCATGCGGCCTTGATGGATTCGTGGGTCTGGACGCGGTCCCAGGGACAGCCGTCCGGAGCACGCAGCCTTGCCACAGTGTGTTCCAGCGATGTAAGAGCCTCTCCTGCGCAGCTGCAGTCTTTTTCTTTTCTATTCTGGATCGATTTATCCTTGATCATCACTTTCGAATATTGCCTTCCTGAATGTTTCTCTGAATGACCTGATCTGTATATGTGTAGAGGGTTTCTGAGCCAAGACGGGTCTTTTCCTGACGTCCATAGATCTGTTTTGCGCACACATTGTGTGCCCGCCAGTCACCGCCGCCGTTCGAGTCGTTGAGGATCAGAGGCTGCAGGTTATCCATCGCATGAGCATACTTGGACTCGGCGGTTTTGCAGTCTTCAAACTCATCGAAGAGGGCAATGAGCTCTTCTTTCTGGTCGTCCGGAAGAAGGGAGAAAATCCGTTCTTTTGCGGCATCCTCTCTCTCCTTCTGTGTTGCGAGTCCCTCTTCATCGTAGGCATAAGTGTCGCCGGCATCGATCTCAACGATATCATGGATCAGACACATGAGCATGACGCGGCCGATATCTACTTTTTCATTTGAGTACTCCCGAAGAAGGTAGGCCATGATCGCCATATGCCAGGCATGTTCTGCGTCATTTTCATTTCTTCCCTTATTGGAGAGATGGGTCTGACGAAAAATATTCTTTTCCTTGTCGATCTCCAGAGCAAAGGCAAGCTGTTTTTTCAGTCGTTCGTTGTCCTGCATATGTTTTTCCTCTTTTGTTGATTCTGTTTTTGCACATTCCGACAAGCCGGGAAGCGGCGGGATCGTTTCTTCTGAACGAATTCAGTCTTCCGCAGGCTCGAACCAGCCGTGGGTCAGGCAGACTTTGTAGATGCCGTCATCTATATTGGCGGGGGCAACTTCGTCAGCGAGGGCTTTGAGATCGGGGTGGGCATTTCCGACCGCAATCTTGTAAAACTCGGGAGCGAACATGTCTTCGTCGTTGGTATCGTCGCCGAAGACCACTACATCCTCTACGGAACCGCCCAGCAGTTCGAGCATGCGATAGATTCCCGCCCGCTTGTCATCATGCTGAACAATGGTATAGTCCGGTTCAAAATTAACATAGCCCAGTTCTTCCGGGAAGGGCAGGCTCTTTCTCTTCTCTTCTGTTGTGGCAGTGTAGAGCTTGTAGATCACACCGAAATTCTCAGGATCAAAGTCGGGATCGATGATATAGGTTGTAGGCTCCCGGCGCGGGCCGATCTGGTCGTAGAAGGTAAAGTCTTTTGCGAAGACCTTCTGCGAGTCTTCACAGGCGGCCAGAACACCGATTCCGTTATCCACGCAGTAATGGTAGAGCCACAGCGCCTTCTCGTAATCCAGCGGCCGGTTTTCAACAAGCTTTTTGTCGATCACAATGCCCATGCCGCCGTTACAGACCATGTTGTCAAAGCCGTACCGGTCAAAAAATTTCCGGGCCTTGTAGTGGGCGCGGCCGGTATTAATGGCTACAAAGTGGCCTGCCGCGCGGAGCTTTTGCAGAGCATCCAGAGCAGAGGGCACGATCAGGCCGGTGGAACGGTCTGTCAGGGTACCGTCTATATCAAAAAAGAAATACTTTTTACTCATTTTCATTTTCCTCATTCATCTCCATCTTTTTTCAGTGGTCTGCCGCAGATTTCTTATAATAAAAAAAGTCTCAAACAAACGCCGCATGTTACTGAACAGGCTTCATCTGAGACTTTTTTATTCTTCATCGCACTATACCCGTGACTTCAGTCGTAGGATACGCGCTAAAAAACGTAACTCGTTTCATCGCGCAAGGCTGCGGGGAGAGTCCTGCATCATGAATTACTTGCTTTCAGGAAACATTTTCTTGTAGTAAGGTGTCTGATCAAAGGTCGCAAAATAGTCTTTGGGCTCCTGGGGACGGCGGATCTGCTGGACAGAGCCGTCTTCCTTCAGAAGAAGTTCAGCGCTCCACAGGCGGCCGTTGTAATTGTATCCCATGGCAAATCCGTGGGCACCGGCGTCGTGGATAAAGAGCAGGTCGCCCCGGTCGATCTGAGGAAGCTCGCGGTCAACGGCAAATTTGTCGTTGTTTTCGCAGAGGGAGCCGACCACATCATAGGTATGGTCGCAGATCGCGTTCTCTTTGCCCAGAACGGTGATATGGTGGTAGGCACCGTACATGGCGGGACGCATGAGGTTGGCTGCACAGGCATCGACACCGATGTACTCTTTGTAAATATGCTTGGAGTGGATGGCGCGGGTCACAAGAGCGCCGTAGGGCGCCAGCATGAAGCGTCCCATCTCGGTGTAGATCGAGACATCACCCATTCCGGCAGGGATCAGGAAGCGTTCATATTTCTCACGGACGCCTTCTCCGATGACACGGATATCATTGGGCACTTCACTCTTGCGGTAAGGGATTCCTACGCCGCCGGAGAGATTGATAAAGGCAAAGTGGATGCCCAGTTCTTCCTTGATCTCCACCGCCAGCTTGAAGAGGCGGCCGGCCAGTTCCGGATAGTATTCGTTGGAAACCGTGTTGGAAGCCAAAAATGCGTGAAGACCAAAGTGCTTGACGCCTTTGTCGCGCAGAATACGATAGCCCTCAAAGAGCTGTGCCTTGGTAAAACCGTACTTGGAATCGCCGGGATTGTCCATAATGCCGTTGGCCATCTGGAAAACGCCGCCCGGATTATAGCGCAGAGACATGGTCTCCGGGAACTTGCCGTCCAGAATCTTCTCCAGGAAAGGGATATGCGTGATGTCATCAAGATTGATCACAGCGCCGAGCTTTGCGGCATAGGCATACTCTTCCGGCGGAGTATCGTTGGATGAGAACATGATCTCATGTCCGGACGCACCTACAGCATTGGAAAGCATGAGCTCTGTCATTGAGGAGCAGTCAAAACCAAATCCATACTCCCGGAATATATCCATGATATAGGGATTGGGGGTTGCCTTGACAGCAAAATATTCACGGAATCCGGGATTCCAGGCAAAGGCCTCCTTGACAGCCTGCGCATTATCGCGGATTCCCTTCTCATCGTAGAGATAAAAAGGTGTAGGGAACTGCTGCGCAATCTCTTCTGCCTTCTCTTTTGTAACATAAGGTATTTTTTTCATGGATTTCCTCGCTTTATGACTGCTTCACAGCCTGAGAATAGAACTTTCGTATACGAATGATATTGTATACACGGATACGAAATCCGTCAAGTAGGTTCATCCGATATTCTCGATCTGTGGGTTCATCCGATATTGTTGAACTGGATTCATCCGATATTCTCAATCTGGGTTCATTCGATATTGTTGAGCTGGATTCATCCGATATTTTCGATCTGCCAGTCGATCGGCTGTACGCCGTTTTTTTCGAGAAAGGCGTTGCACTTGCTGAAATGTCTGCATCCGAAAAATCCCCGGTATGCAGATAAGGGGCTGGGGTGCGGTGCTTTGAGGATCAAATGCTTTGTGTTGTGCAGCATGGCCGCCTTGGTCTGGGCGGGTGTTCCCCAGAGCATGTAGACGACAGGGCGGTCCTGGGCATCCACAGCCCGCAGGATGGCGTCTGTGAACTGTTCCCACCCATGACCCCTGTGAGAATTTGCCTGGTGGGCACGTACCGTGAGTACGGTATTTAAAAGGAGTACGCCCTGGCGGGCCCATTTGACCAGGTATCCGTTGTCCGGGACATAACATCCCATATCGTCATGAAGTTCCTTGTAAATATTGACGAGAGACGGCGGTGCGGGGCAGCCTGGCCGGACAGAGAAGCACATTCCGTGCGCCTGCCCCTCCCCGTGGTAGGGATCCTGTCCCAGAATGACAGCGCGCACACTTCCAAGCGGCGTTTCATGAAGTGCGTTAAAAAGGTCCTGTGCGGGCGGATAGATCGTATACGTCCTGTACTCTTCCTGCACAAACGCAAAGAGGTCCTTGTAATATGGTTTTGAAAACTCCGGCCGGAGCGCTTCCAGCCAGTCGCCGCTGATTGCTGCCATTTTCCATTCCTTTCATCTGTTCATTTCTTTCGGTATGATCCGGT
>ONXK01000250.1 GCA_900321785.1 uncultured Lachnospiraceae bacterium
CCGAAGGGCAGATCTCCCGGAACTCTTCTATCATAATTTCACTATTTAATTGCGAATCATTACGCGTCCTCATTCTCTCTCAGATACTCCAGACGCTCTTTCAGTCTCACTTCCTGATCCTTCTGGATATCAGGGAACATGGACAGGATCGGCTCGACGCCGGACTGCTTCCGGATGCGGCGGTCCACATAGTTCTGCGTGCACTTCATGACCATAGGGGAAAGGGTGAGCACACCGATCAGGTTGGGGATCATCATCAGGCCGTTGAAGGTATCAGAAATATCCCAGGCGAGCTGAGCTTCCATAACAGAACCGAGAAGGACTACGATCGAGAAAATCACGCGATAGCCCATGATCGCTTTGGTCCCGAACAGATACTCAAAAGCCTTGGAACCGTAGTGGCTCCAGCCAAGAACCGTTGAATACGCGAACAGGAAGATCGCGATGGCGATAAACATGGATCCGCCCTTGCCAAAAGATTGCTCGAACGCATAGCTTACCAAAGAGCTCGAACCGATTTCTTCCGCCACAGCTGTGAGCTGTCCGGTCGAAAGATCCACGCACCCGGATGTGAGGATCGTGAGCGCAGTCAGTGTACAGACCACAATAGTGTCCGCAAACACTTCGAAGATGCCCCACATGCCCTGTTTTACAGGTTCAATAACGTTGGAGCTTGAATGTACCATAACAGAAGAACCAAGACCTGCCTCGTTGGAGAACACGCCTCTCTTCATACCCATCTGCATCGCCTTCGCGATACCGGCTCCGACTATGCCTCCCGCAGCCGATTTCATAGCAAAAGCACCCTTAAAGATCGACACTAAAACTGCAGGGATCTGCGTCGCATGCATCATGATGATCACAAGTGTGCCAACCAGATAGAGGACGACCATAAAAGGAACCAGCTTCTCTGTAAAAGCCGCTACTCTCTTAAGTCCGCCCACGATGACCAGGGCAACTGCAAGGAAAATGAAAATGCCTATGGCCAGATTAGGAATATGAAAAGCATGGTTGATGTTCTTTGTCATACTGTTTACCTGGCTCATATTACCGATACCAAAGGAAGCCAGTACGCAGAACGCAGAGAACAGTACCGCCAGAACCGCGCCGAGCTGCTTGCAGTTCTTCTTTCCGCCAAGTCCGTCGCGAAGGTAATACATGGCGCCTCCGCACCACTCTCCTTCTGAATTCTTGCGTCTGTAAAGAATACCCAGGACGTTCTCAGAAAAGTTGGTCATCATTCCGAAGAAGGCAATCAGCCACATCCAGAAAACCGCGCCCGGTCCGCCCACTGCGATGGCACCTGCCACACCGACGATATTACCGGTACCTACGGTTGCCGCTAATGCGGTACACAGGGACTGAAACTGAGAGATCGACTGATCCTTTGTATGTGCCGTGATTCTACTGTCTCCGAAGATCTGTCCGATCGTATGGCTCACCCAGTACTTAAAGTGAGAGATCTGGTAGAATTTGGTCAGGCAGGTCATCAATACTCCTGTGAACGCCAGAAGGATAAGTGCAGGCCATCCCCAGACAAGACCATTGATCAAACTGTTGACATCTGTGATCGTTTGCATAATAACTACTCCTTTTCGCCTTTTGAAAAAACTCTTTCATCCTTTTCGCCTTTTGAAAAAACTCTTTCAGTTACTATTCACAGCTGATTTTATTTTTAGGTACTATGCCCCGGCTCTGGCCGGGGTTTATTTCTGCCCAAAATATGAGCAGAGACAAGATTCTGTTGGTACTAATATTTTTCTTTAAAGTACCAATATCGCTTGACACCGATATTGGTATGTTGTATAATAGTACCAATAGGAGGTGATAAAATGTCGATTGTAAAATACAAAAACAAGAACAGCGGCGTTGTTTCCTGGTATGAATCCACATCTCACTACGACCCTGTAACGAAACAGTCAAGGCCGGTACGTAAGTACCTGGGCAGGGAAGATCCTGCGACCGGAGAACTGATTCCTTCATCCGGTAAACGCGGAAGGAAAAAAACTGATGGATCTCCTGACGGAAATCCGGAAGTCTCCTCCAGCGATGCTCCCCTGGCTGCCGTAAAGGCACAGTACGAAAACAGGATATCCTCCCTTGAAACGTTAGTAAAAGAACAGCAGTCTGCCATCAGGAAGCTGGAAGCGGAAAAAGCCTCCATCGTCAAAAAGATCTCCGCCCTGTTGAGTGAAATCACTGAATAAGCACCGTTTCGAGGGTTCATCATGGCCAAATATACCGGCAACCTCCGTCGAGATTTCGACAAGGCTACCGCCGAAATCTCAAAGCTAAAAGACCGCATCCTTGGATATCAGGAACAGGTCTCTTCACTGCGCGAGGAGGCCAGACGTCTCCGCATAGCAAAAGATTCCCAAAAAGAAAAGTATGAGGGAGCTCTTGCCGAAAAAGATGCCATTATAAAAGAGCTCCAGAACCGCCTTGCCCACGCCGAGGCCATCAACAACCATGATGGAACCAATACCGGGACACCAACCAGCCAGACTCCGCCCGGAAAGAAAAAAGTGGTCCCGAACAGCCGGAGAGGCTCCGGCAGGAAGAAAGGCGGACAGCCGGGCCATAAAAAGCATTTCCTCACTGAACCTGATGAATCTGAAGTAACAGATATCGTCGGTCACGGAGATGATTCGGAAGGCTTTGCCTGCCCTGTCTGCTCAGGCAGGAATTATGTCCCTACCGGAGAGTGTGAGACGAAGTATGAATACGATGTTCGCATCAATGTCGTCAAAATCAGGCACGAATTCTATTATTACAAGTGCCAGGATTGCGGCACGGTTTTCCGTTCTGCAATTCCGCCCCAGCTCAAAGAAGGTGCTCAGTATGGCAGTACGCTTCAGGCCCTGGCACTGTCCCTGGTGAACACGGTAAATGCCCCGATGAACAAAACCAGCATGTTTCTCAGCGGAATAACCGGCGGAGAACTCTCTCCATGCGAAGGATATGCAGCAAAGCTTCAAGGGCGCGCAGCGAAAGCACTGCTCCAGTTCCGCGAAGATCTGCGTCTCCGGCTGATTACACGGGCAATCGTATACTGGGACGACACCGTCGTCATGATCAATACCAACCACGCATGTTTCCGCTTTTATGGAGATGAGTCAATTGCCTACTACACAGCTCACATGCATAAAGACATGGAAAGTATTGATGATGACAACATTCTGTCGCTGCTGACTTCGGGCACAAAAACCATGCATGACCACAACAAGGTCAACTACAACGAGAAGTTCAGCTTTGATAATCTCGAATGCAATCAGCACCTGCAAAGGGACTGCCAGAAAAACAGCGACGATACCTGCCATACATGGTCATCCGATCTGAAGGAACTGATAACTGCCGCCATAAGCGACCGCAACGGCCTGATTGCGCGGGAAACCCCGGCTTTTACGGACGCCTATATAGCAGACTTCCATCAAAAGCTGGACAGAGCGCTTTCAAAGGGGTGGAAGGAAAATGCCGCTGAGCCCGATAACTACGGCGCTTCATTTGAGCGAACTCTTCTTCGCCGCATAGCGGAATACCGGAGGAATTATTTCATGTGGCTGGAGGACTTCAGCCTGCCAACAACCAATAATCTTTCGGAACGCGGACTCAGGGGCATAAAATCCCGCATGAAAATATCCGGGCAGTTTGAATCGGTCACAGCCGCAGACAACCACGCCGTAATACGGACATATATCGAGACGTGCCGACGGAACGGCATTAACGAGATCAACGCGCTGCAAAGACTCTCGGCAGGAAGCCCTTATACCGTTTCTGAAATCTTTTCCACCTCCCACTAACCAAAGCATAACATCTCCTGTTTACCTGGGCGGAACCGGCCAAAAGCCGCCGCCCTATTGGCCGTGTTCAAAGCTTAACTGTGAATAGTAACCTCTTTCAACAAAAAAGGCAAAGATATCCCTTGACCTTCCGGTCAAGGGACATCTTTGCCATTGATGTATTCTATATTACTTTTTTCACGATGTCAATAATGAGGCCGGCACAGACACAAGGATAGAGGCCGGCACAGACACAAGGATATCAATCGCTTTATAGAACAATTTTTAGTTTACAAATAAACTGTTTTCAACATATCATATTCCTCAGAGTTTTACTGCATCTCCCGTTCCGTCAGGGAAAGAAAGGAAAATCATGGTTAAAGATCTGATCGTCAAAAACAGAAGTTTTCGCGGATATGATGAGAGCTGCGTATTTACCAGAGAACAGCTTATGAATTATGTGGACGGCGCAAGATTCTGTGCTTCCAGTATTAATATCCAGCCCCTCAAGTATTTTATTGCCTATGACAAGGAAGATGTTGACAAGATCCAGTGCAGAATCAAGTGGGCCAGGCAGCTCCCCCAGATGACATTGCCCCATCCCGGGATGTGCCCTACAGGTTTTGTTGTCATTTGCCAGGATAAGAACATCTCCGATAATCTGTGCCGCTTTATGAAAGACGTCGGCATAGTCGCTCAGTCTATGCTGCTGATGGCAACAGAAGAGGGGCTTGGAGGCTGTATGATCGGCAACTTTGGCGCTCAAGATATCCGGGAGGGCCTTGATCTTCCCGACAATCTGCAGCCGCTGCTGGTTGTCGCTTTTGGCAAGCCTGCTGAGACCATTGTCCTCACTGATGTCGGCGAAGATGGAAATACCGCCTATTACCGGGATGAAAATGACGTTCATTACGTTCCCAAGAGGAGCCTCGAAGAGTCGCTGATCAATTGATCCAGATCGGAACATCACATTTTTCTAAAATCGGTATACAATTATACTTGCATACTCATCAAAACAATGATATATTTTGTATCAATTAAGGCGAAGGAGTCTACTGGCAGGATCAGTAGGGGAGGTATCAGCTTGAAACCAGTGATCGGATTGATTCCGCTTTATGACGATGACAAAGAAAGCCTTTGGATGCTGCCGGGCTATATGAGAGCCGTTGAAACATGCGGCGGACTGCCTGTCATGCTTCCGCTCACAAATGACGAGGCTGACCTCTCTCAGGCGTATCAATGGTGTGATGGGATTCTATTTACAGGAGGACACGATGTCTCTCCCTCTGTATATGGAGAGCCTCAAAAGGAAAGCTGCGGCCGGACATGCCCGGCCAGAGATCAAATGGAGGGGTATTTACTGGACAAGTGTCTGCAGGATCATAAGCCGCTTCTCGGCATCTGCAGAGGCATCCAGTTCATAAACGCCCGTCTCGGAGGCACGCTCTACCAGGATCTGCCGAGTGAATATGAAAGCGGGGTGGAACACCACATGACACCTCCCTACGACAGGACAGCCCACAATGTGGAGGTACTGAAAGGCACAAAGCTCGCAGGCATCATCGGAGAAGGCATCCATGGCGTCAACAGTTATCACCACCAGGCGATCAAGGCGCTTTCCCCCCTCGTTAATGTAATGGCCTATTCGGAAGACGGCCTGGTCGAGGCGATCGAAGTCAAAGATCAGGAGTTTGCCGTGGCAATACAGTGGCA
>ONXK01000247.1 GCA_900321785.1 uncultured Lachnospiraceae bacterium
AGATCACAGTCGATCAGATCGGCTTCCAGCCAGCGTTTGTACTCATCCTGATACATACCTTGCACCTGCTTTCTTTCTTTAAAAATTCCGGTATTACGCGTTGCCGCAGGACAGTAGGTCCTGCTCTGAAAACATGTTCACTGTCATTGTACTGCACCGGAACTGCGTCCGGCGGGTTCTGCGGGACGGTGTTCGGGCTGTCCTGCCTGTAAAACGGTCAAATGGCAGAAAGCGCAGTTTTCCTGCAGTCTGTCCTGCCCGGCATCTGTTTTTATAGACAAAATGCTGTACTAACCGGCCGAAATCCTCGCAGTATTTTGACAAATTTCCTAAATTAAAATATATCGGTTTTTGGTCTTCATGTCAATGGCAAGCGCCGGTGAATGACAGGATGGTCACACGCCCCGTTGAAGAGCATGTATATGGTTACAAGTCACTCCCCCACCAGATTCGACGTGTTTTTGAGCGTTGGAACGCTCAAAAACCGGAGTTTTACGGCGTTCGGCGTTTCGCGAAGCGAAATTGGAATCGCCGGACGCAACGTTACCGTCACACCCTGGTCAGGGTGTTGCGTGCGGTGTTTATAGGAATTTTATTGTACAAGGTGCCAAAAAATGCTACTCTATTAATAACTGTCAATATGACACGGACGGGCGGCGGAACCGGGACCGCAGAACCGGAGATTGCCGCCGCGAGTGTTTTTTCAACAGCCGGAGAGTCCTGCGAGGACATCACCGGCAGGGAGCAGCATGCCATGAAGGCAAAATCTTACAATGAATGGTACATTCAACATCAGAAAAAACTCAGCGCAGAACTTGCCGCGCAGGGAGAAGGGCCGGGAGCCAGACTCTCTGTCGAAGTCGTGCGCTATTCACATTTGAAAAACTATATTCTGTCCGAAGAGAGCAAACCGGATATTCTGATCGCCTGTGATGATGACGGAGAACTGGCCGCAGACGCGGTCCGCCTGATCCGTGACTATTTCGCGGAGCATCCCAAGGTAAACATGCTTTACGGAGATGAGGACCAGATTTCCGAGGGCGCCTATATCAGCCCCTGGTTTAAGGCGGACTGGTCGCCGGATACATTCCTGTGCACTTTTTATTTCGGAAGTATATTTGCCCTGCGTACGACAGCGCTGGCACTGATCAACCCCGGAAAGAGGACAGCGCAGGAGTTTGAACCGGAATCCAGGATCCTGGAGGATGCGGTTGAAGAGCAGGAGGCGAGACGTTCGGAACCGGATAATCCCCTTCGTTCCTGGATCTACGGCAAGCTCTGCCTCAAGATTGCCCAGGCGGATGAGGGCTTTTCCAAACGTCGCAGAGACCAGATGCCTGTGGGACATATTCCCGAGATACTGTTTCATGCCGACACCAGGCCTGAGGACTGGGATGCGGACCTGATCCGGGATTCTCTCACAGGGCGTTACAGTGCGGCTGCGGCGCAGACGCGTCTGATCAGCATTATCATTCCCAGCAAGGATAACCCGGAGGTCCTCTCGCGCTGCGTCCATTCGGTCATGGAATGTACGCGTGTGCCCTATGAGCTGATCATTGTGGACAACGGGAGCAGTGAGGAGAATCGTCAGCGCACCCAGGATCTCGTCGATGAGGTCAATGCCAGTGACAATTCAGCCGTGTACATATACCAGAAAATGCCTTTCAATATGGCCCGCATGAACAATATGGGGGCTGCCTGCGCCAATGGAGAGATGCTGATGTTCCTGCATGACGATGTTGTTGTGCGCAAAGAAGGCTGGCTCTCGCATATCTCTGAAAAGACAAAGCTCCCTTATGTCGGCGCAGTCGGCGTGAAGCTTCTGTACCCCAGTTCCAACGTTATACAGCACGCCGGTATGATGTCCGTTGCAGACGGACCGATCTACAAGCTTCAGTACAGACGCAATGATGAGATCTGGTATTTCGGCTTCAACAAGGGCGTCCGCAATGTCCTTGCGCTTTCGGGCGCATGCATTATGATCCGAACGGATGTCTTCGGAGAGGTCGGCGGATTCGATGAAGAGAATTTCCCGGACTGCTTTACCAATGTGGACTTCTGCTATCGTGTCTACGAAAAAGGTTATTATAACGTGGTCCGCAATAATATGTATCTGTATTATTACGACCCGGTCTCCCGGGAAAACCTGGAGACACTGGAGGAACGTGAGAAAAACAGACCTGCAGAGCTGGAAGCCCTGCGAAGACTCCATCCCATGCTGATCGGGAATGATCCTTTCTACCATAAATATCTGACACAGGATGGAAACGAGCCGCGCTTTCTGCCTTCTCTGGAACTGGATGAATGATTTGAGTTGATACTGCAGCGGGATGATCCTCATGAGGTACTGATATGGCACCGATTGACATGATTCGAAATAAAATTACATCAGCAGGGATGAAAAGCGCAGAGCAGCTCCGTGCCGCAGCAGTACGCGCTGCTTCGACACGGAACAGCCGGACTCATTATGCCTATGAGGAACCGCAGGAGGATATCCTTTTGATGCAGGAGACCATCTCTGAGAGACTGCGGGAAGGAGAATCGCCCGCGTCTGTTCTCGGTTCGTCTTTTTATCTGCACAATGATGCCAGACCGCCTTTTTTCTCCATTTTTATGGCAGTGCGCGAACCGGACCTGCGTCTGTTCCGTGCCACCCTGACTTCGATCCTGGAGCAGACGTACGCTGATTTTGAGCTCTTTATACTGGATCGCGGAGTATCGGACCAGGTGAGGGATGTGATCGCCTGGTACCGTGAAGACAGGCTGCATTACCTGGATGTATCTTCGGACACGGGGCTGGCGGGGGTGATCAACAAAGCGGTTTCCCGGGCAGGAGGAGATTACATTTTCCGCCTGGAATGCGGAGATTTCCTGACCAGGGACGCTCTCTTCGAAATGGCGCTCGCCATTATGCAGACAGACGCCGAAATCCTGTATTCAGATGAAGATAAATGTGATCTGAAAGGGAAACATTTTACGGATCCCTGGTTCAAACCGGATTTTAGTATTGACTATTTGTACGCGACGGATTATATTTCCAGAGTTCTGCTTGTGAGACGGTCGCT
>ONXK01000246.1 GCA_900321785.1 uncultured Lachnospiraceae bacterium
TTCGGCAACACACTGGACGCCTACGGCAATCCCATCGGCGGCTCCGGGTCCGGAAAACGTTCCGGAAGTGCCATCAAACGGGCCTTCAAAGACGCGGACAGAGCATCTTCCTCCGGAAAAGATATGGACCTTTCGCGGGGCTCCTCTGTCTCACCGGAGCTCAACCTCCTGGGACTCACTACAGATGACGCCATCTGGAAACTCGACAAATACCTGGATGAAGCCCGTGTCTCCCATCTGCAGAGTGTACGCATCGTACACGGAAAAGGTACCGGAGCACTGCGGAAAGCGGTGCACGAATACCTCCGCAGGCAGAAGTGGATCAAGTCCTACCGGATCGGTGATTTCGGTGAAGGAGACGCAGGTGTGACGATCGTGACTCTGAGAAATTAAAGAGGAGTATATGGTATCAAAAAATAAAATTCTCATCGTAGATGATGACAGCAATATTGCAGAGCTGATCAGTCTGTATCTCGCAAAGGAATGCTTTGATACACAGATCGTGGGAGATGGTGAATCCGCCCTCCGGGCTGTCAGATCCTACCAGCCTGATCTGATCCTGCTCGATCTGATGCTTCCCGGCATAGACGGCTATCAGGTCTGCCGTGAAGTGCGCGCTTCTTCCAATGTTCCGATCATCATGCTCTCCGCCAAAGGAGAAGTCTTCGATAAAGTACTGGGCCTTGAACTGGGTGCCGATGATTATATGGAAAAGCCCTTTGATTCAAAAGAGCTCGTCGCTCGGGTAAAAGCCGTACTTCGCCGCTACAAAACCGCGGCCAGTGCAGCCGCTCCCGCGGAATCGGCCGACAAGATCGTTTCCTATCCGGATCTGACGATCAACCTGACCAATTATTCTGTCACTTTTCAGGGCAGACATATCGACATGCCGCCCAAGGAACTGGAGCTGTTTTATTTTCTCGCCTCTTCTCCCGGACGTGTGTTTACCCGCGAGCAGCTCCTGGATCAGATCTGGGGCTATGAGTATGTCGGTGACACACGTACTGTCGATGTCCATATCAAAAGGATCCGTGAAAAGACCGGCACCAGCACCGGCTGGAAGATTGCAACCATCTGGGGGATCGGTTATAAATTCGAACTGATACAGTGATATTTTTTTAAAGAATATGAAAAAAACGCTTTATTTCAGGATCATACTTGCCTATATCCTCTTCGGGCTTTTTGGTTTTATCGCCGTCGCAACAGTCGTTTCACGCCTGACGACAGAATACTGCATCCGGGACAAGGCTCGTATGCTCTACGGAGAAGCTTCCCGGATCTCCGATACCTATGCCCTGCAGCTGTACAGATCCAAAATCAAACTGGAGGACGTACAGGCGCAGATGGAAGCTCTTTCCTCCTATATGGACACGGAGATCTGGATCCTCAACCCCTCCGGCCGCATGGTCGTCAATTCCAGAATGGCACCTGATCCGGGGCAGGAGACCTATGTTGAAGACTTCGACTCCACGATCATCGCGGGAAACTACTATACGATCGGACGGTTTTTTAATTCCTTTGATGAAGAAGTCCTGAGCGTCATTGCGCCCATAACCAACGATTTCAAGATACGGGGCTATGTGGCCATTCATCTCCCCATGAGCAGGATCCAGACAGACGCCGACAACATGCTCAATCTGTCGTATATGCTGTTAGTCATACTGCTGGTCCTGTCGCTGATCATCCTGTTCTTCTTTACAGAATATGTCTACCGGCCGCTCAGGCGCATCATTGCCGCCGCAGAGCAATACGCGCTCGGAAATATGCACTATCATATTCCCGTGGAAAGTGAGGATGAACTGGGCTATCTTTCCGCATCTCTGGGTTATATGGCCGATACGATCGCGCGCTCGGAGGATGATCAGAAAAAGTTCATCGCAAACATTTCCCATGATTTTCGCTCTCCCCTCACCTCCATGCGGGGCTTCCTGGAAGCCATGCTCGACGGAACGATCCCTCCGGAACGTTTCAGTCACTATCTGGAAGTGGTCCTTGGCGAGACGGAGCGTCTTACTAAACTCACCAACGGACTCTTAACTCTCAACAACCTCAACACCGGCGGTATTCTGCTGCAGAGAACAGATTTTGACATCAATGCTGTCATACGCTCTGTTGCGGCTTCTTTTGAACAGACCTGCCGCGCAAAGAAAATACATATCCGACTGGTCCTGACCGGAAAGATCCTCTTTGTCAATGCGGACCTGGAAAAGATCCAGCAGGTCCTCTACAACCTGGTCGACAACGCCCTGAAATTCAGCCATGAGGACTCCGAGATCACCATTGATACAACAGAAAAAGGAGATACCGTATTTATCTCCGTTCGCGACAGCGGAATCGGAATTCCCAAAGAAGACCAGAAACTGATCTGGGACCGCTTCTACAAGACCGATCTTTCCCGCGGAAAAGACAAAAAAGGGACAGGCCTGGGCCTGTCCATAGTCCGTGAGATCATACGTGCTCACGATGAAAATATTAATATGGTCAGTACTGAAGGTGTCGGTTCTACCTTTACTTTTACTCTCCGGCGCTCGGAAAAAAATGACGCTCTTAGCAGCCTCGGAGAACCCGAAGTAGATGTGCGCGAATGACCGGGACACGACCGAGTGTCCCACGCGCA
>ONXK01000293.1 GCA_900321785.1 uncultured Lachnospiraceae bacterium
GGCGGGAGCAGCAGTGAGCTGAAGATCCCGGTTGCTTTTGAGAATATGAACCTGATCGCCGAAATGGCGCGGTACAAATGACAGCCCGCCGGATGGTTTACGCTTGTACCGGGTAGTTTTCGATGGTACATGAGATGGTCTGCAGGATACATTTACGGTGTACTGCATTTCCATATCAGGGCAGGTTTTCAGATGTGCCCGCGGGTGATCTGCCAGTAGGCGCCCATGGTCTGTCCGGGCTGTCCGGTCACATCATCATCCAGGTATTCGGCCAGGCCGACGGAGGCGGGATCCCAGTTGCGGGCTTCTTCTTCCGACCTGTATTCGACCTCTGCATACATGAATTCTGTTTTCATACCCTGATCGACAAGGTTGACTTCCAGCATGAGGCCGTCCGTGTTCCGGAGTAATAGGAAATTCGATTTCCTCGCGTGCCAGTCCGTCGGGAGCAGGGACAGATTTAAAGCAGAGGATATATTCGGTGCTGCCGCCTGTTTCCGCTTCCTCGCGGATCCGGACAGTGGGGCGCACGCTGATATAGCCCTGGCGCATGGTCTGTTCCCGGACCATCGTAAGAGCTGCGGATTCCTGCGGCCAGCCTTTTACCATCCATTTGCGTTCAATTTCCATAGTATGGATTTCCTCCTTGCTAATATTGCATTTATCTTACCAAAAAGGTCACACATATGCAAAAAAACATCTCAAATCCGGAAGGCCGGAGCGGCCGCCTGGAGACGCTGGACCTGGTGCGGGGACTGACACTGGTCAGCATGTTCATTTACCACGGTATGTGGGATTTTCTGTATCTGTCGGAGACAGGCTTGTCGTGTACGGCGCTTCGTACATGGTATGAGGGGATCGGCGGACATCTGTNNACATCTGTGGCAGCAGAGCATATGCCGGACATTCATCCTTCTGTCAGGTTTCTGCGTCCCTTTTTCACGTCATATCCTGCGACGCGGTCTGGAGGTCAGCGCGGGCGGAGCACTGGTGAGCGCCGTTACGATCCTGGCCCTCTATGAAGAACGTGTTATCTTCGGGGTGCTGACATTTCTGGGTGCTGCCATGCTGGTGACCGGAGGGCTTGGAAGGCTGTTTAATAGAAAAAACGGGGAGCAGAGACCGGACAGGATCGGCCCCGAGAATGCCCTGCTGCGGCCTCTTGCCGGACTTGCAGTCTGTCTCCTGCTCTTTCATGTGACGCGATGGATCAATATCGGTTATCTGCGGATTGGCCCCCGGCTGCGGCTGGATCTGCCGGACCGACTTTATACGATGGGCAGCGGAAAGCTGCCGGGATATATTATGTCCGGTCTGGGCTTCACGACGGAAGGATTTTTTTCCACGGATTATTTTTCCTTTTTTCCCTGGATCTTTCTGTTCCGGGCAGGACTGTTCCTGCACCGGGTACTGCAAGCCCCAAGATCTGTGGAGGTCCGGACGGAAAGGGCGGAAGCAGGGAAGCCGGGATGCCTGAAGTGTTTGATGCGCCGCTCTTTCACATAAAGATAGCTCCGCTGAACCTGATCGGACGACATTCACTGCTGGTCTATCTGCTGCATCAGCCGGTTCTGTATCTGCTGATAAGGCTGCTGTTCTGAAAGAGCATTCAGTGCAGGTGCTTTATTCTTCATCGCGCAATACCCGTGACTTCAGATGACAGTCGTGGGATTCGCGCGCGGCGCAAGACTCGCGAAGGGACTTGAATTTATATGCGAGTTAGTTGTATATAATTAGGAGAAGAGTTTCCTTTAAAAAAAATAAAAAGAGTGTATAATTGTGAAGTGTTTGAGAGAGATTTAAGCGGAACCGCGGTCCCGCGTGCAGTATCAAGGGGGATTTGAAGCGTTTCGTCAGATGCCAACCCTGTCTGTGACGAAGGCAGCTCACGGAGGTCTGATTAGTTGGAAGCCAAAAAGGATATAAAAAAGGCACTCGCACAGAGCCTTAAGGATCTGGTTGACAGGATGCCCTTCGAGAAAATAACGATCAAGGAGATCGCGGATGGCGCGGGCGTCATTCGCGTGACTTTCTATAACCATTTTCAGGATAAATATGACCTGCTGGCATGGATCGTGAGAAGCGAGATATTGGATCCTGTTCGAATCCTCATCTCCAATCAGATGTACCGGGAATCGATGGTGCTGATCTTCAGCAATGTGCAGCGTGACAAGGCCTTCTATACAAAGGCGCTCAGGATCGAAGGACAGAACTCCTTTGAAGATATTGTGAAGAAATGTGCCTACGACCTGATACTGGATATTTTCCTTGAACACGGGGCGCCCAAACCCCATCCGACACATCGATGGATCAATGCAGAGAACTTCGCGAAATACTATGCGACCTCTATGAGCTATATCATGCTGGAGTGGATCCGCTCGGGAATGACGATTTCCCCGGAGGAAATGGGCGAAGTTTATGAGTATGTCACCAGGAGATCCATGTGGGATATACTCGATGAAGTCTGACGATGCCTGCGTGAAAACGCCTCAGGGTGCCGCTCGTAAGAGCGGCATGCTTCGGAAGGGCGTATACAGAGGATGTGCCTTTTGGGCAGCCTT
>ONXK01000244.1 GCA_900321785.1 uncultured Lachnospiraceae bacterium
TATGGAAAAAATAACACAGAAGGGAGTTTTTATAATGGTAGGGATTATCCTTGCAAGTCATGGTGACTTTGCGACAGGTATCTATTCCTCTGCATGCATGGTTTTCGGTGAAGCAGATGATGTGATTCCTGTTACTTTCCACAACGGCGAGACGCCGGATGACCTGCGCGCAAAGATCCAGGAAGCAGTTGCGAAACTGGAAGATCCTGAGAACGTGCTGTTTATGTGCGACCTGTTCGCCGGCACACCTTATAATCAGATCTTCCTGCTCAGCGCTGACCATCCCGGTTGGGCGGTCGTGACAGGCATGAATTTGCCCATGATCGCAGAAGCGTACGGGGCAAGAGATGATTTTGAGACGGCCGGAGAGGTTGCCACAGCAATCGTGAGCGCCGCCAGAGAAGGTATCGTGACTCATCCCGAGTCTCTGATGCCCGCTGAGGAAGCAGCACCTGCTGCTGCCGGTGCCGCTGCTGAGCCTACAGGCGCGATTCCTCCGGGAACAGTTCTGGGCGACGGCCACATCAAATACGTTCTTGCCCGCATCGATTCACGTCTTCTGCACGGTCAGGTAGCGACTGCATGGTCCAAGACCACACAGCCGACCCGTATCATCGTCTGCTCCGACGGAGTTGCACACGATGAACTTCGTAAGACTCTGATTGAACAGGCTGCACCGCCCGGAGTCAAGGCGAATGTCGTTCCGATCGACAAGATCATCCAGGTCGCGAAGGATCCCAGATTCGGCGCAACCAAGGCACTGCTTCTGTTCGAGACCCCTCAGGATGCGCTTCGCGCCATCAAGGGCGGCGTCGACATCAAGGAACTCAATGTCGGTTCCATGGCACACTCACTCGGCAAGGTCGCGGTCAACAAGGTCCTCTCCCTCGGCAAAGAGGATGTAGAGACATTTGACGAACTGAAGAAGCTGGGCATCAAATTTGACGTCCGTAAAGTCCCCACAGATTCCAGAGAGGACATGGATGCAATTGTTGAGAAGGCGCGTACAGAGCTTGCAAACGCGTAAAATCGCGATGTGACATGAACATGAACTGAATTGGAGGTATTTATGAACGCTATATCCATAGTGTTGGTCATTATCGTAGCTTTTCTTGCAGGTATGGAAGGTATTCTGGATGAGTTCCAGTTTCATCAGCCCCTCGTAGCCTGCACACTGATCGGTATCGTCTGCGGACAGCCCGCAGCCGGTATCATCCTCGGCGGCTCCCTGCAGATGATTGCAATGGGCTGGGCAAACATCGGCGCAGCAGTTGCTCCCGATGCAGCTCTTGCATCTGTTGCTTCCGCTATCATTCTGATGAAGTCCGGACAGGGCGCTGACGGCGCTTCCACCGCTATCGCGGTTGCAATCCCGCTGGCAGTTGCAGGTCTGTTCCTCACCATGATCGCTCGTACTCTGGCAGTTCCGATCGTCCATGGCATGGACAAGGCTGCTGAGAATGCTGACTTCGGCAAAATCGAGTTCCTGCAGTGGGCAGCAATCGTCATGCAGGGTCTTCGTATTGCCATCCCTGCCGCAGCTCTTTGCGTCGTTCCCGCAGAGGTTGTTGCAAATCTTCTGAACAGTATGCCTGCATGGCTGACCGAAGGTATGTCCATCGGCGGCGGCATGGTCGTTGCAGTCGGTTATGCGCTCGTTATCAACATGATGGCGACTGCAGAAGTGTGGCCTTTCTTCTTCATCGGCTTCGCGCTTGCTGCTATTTCCGACCTGACACTGATCGGCCTTGGTATCATCGCAGTTGCGATCGCTTTCATTTATCTGAACCTGTCTGAAAAAGGCGGCAGCTCTGCAGGTGCTGCAGCTGCAGGCGGCAGTGGTGATCCTCTTGGCGATATCCTGAACGATTATTGAGAAGGAGGTAGGACACAATGGCTGAGAAAAAAGTCGCTTTAACAAAACAGGACAGAATTGCTGTCTGCTGGCGTTCCACGTTCCTTCAGGGTTCCTGGAACTATGAGCGTATGCAGAACGGTGGTTTCTGCTATGCTATGATCCCCGCGATCAAAAGACTCTACACCACAAAAGAAGAGCAGGCTGCCGCTCTGAAGCGTCACCTTGAGTTCTTCAACACACAGCCTTATGTCGGTGCTCCCATCCTCGGCGTTACTTTGGCGCTGGAGGAGGACCGCGCGAACGGCGCACCGGTCGATAACGCCGCTATCCAGGGTGTTAAGGTCGGTATGATGGGACCTCTTGCCGGTGTCGGCGATCCTATCTTCTGGTTTACAGTACGCCCCATCCTCGGCGCGCTTGCTGCTTCCTTCGCAATGAGCGGAAACATCCTCGGACCTATCCTTTTCTTCGTTCTGTGGAATGTCATCCGTTATGCTTTCCTGTGGTATACACAGGAGTTCGGCTACAAGGCCGGTACTGCAATCACCAAGGACCTTTCCGGCGGTCTTCTGCAGAAGGTCACACAGGGTGCTTCCATCCTGGGTATGTTTGTTCTCGGTTCCCTGGTTCAGCGCTGGGTTTCCGTCAGCTTCCCGATCAAGGTCTCCGAAGTACAGCTGTCTGAAGGCGCTTACATTGACTGGGCAAACCTTCCCCAGGGCGCTGAAGGCATCAAGACCGCGATCGCGCAGTATGCTTCCGGCATGTC
>ONXK01000243.1 GCA_900321785.1 uncultured Lachnospiraceae bacterium
GTTGCTGCTGCACTTGAAGGATATCTCTTCACAAACATGGGGATCATCGACAGGATCCTGCTCATTGCCGGCGGTCTCATGATGATCGTTCCCGGTACCATGACCGATATCATCGGCCTGGCCCTGATCGCGGCAGGCATTGTTCTGCAGTTTATGATGCGCGGCAGCAAGAAAGCCTGAGGAATTGCAGATAAATTGACTTTGCAGATTAATGATCTGCAGATCCTGAGCTATGCCGAACAGGCAAAGAACTGAATAAAGAGACCTTTGAGATCTCCCTCTGTACAAATGATCGTGCAGAGGGGGATCTTTTTTTACTACTTAGGGAATTACGGTTTCCAATGCATTAAACAGCCTCTGGCAAACATGCAAGACTTGCTCGCGGGTCTTGCGCGATGAAGAATCATTTTTAATATTGTATTAAAATATTGATACAAATTGTATTAAGCTATTGACACAACCGGATTCAGGTGATAGTATGTGATTGTATTAAGTAAGCAATACAATAATACAAAACGCAAGGATTATCAGAAAAACACTGGAGCATTTCCGGTTTTGCATCGGAGGAAGAGATGAAGTGGACATTTGAAAACGGAATCCCGATTTATATGCAGATCCTGAGACGGCTGCGAACGGAGATCGCCAGTGGTGCATATCCGCCGGGGGCAAAACTTCCGCCGGTACGGGAACTGGCTCTGGAGGCGGGTGTCAATCCCAATACCATGCAGCGTGCATTCGCGGAACTTGAGCGGGACGGGCTGGTATATACGCAGAGGACAAGCGGAAGATTCGTCACGAAGGATACAGAAGTATTGAAAAATCTCAGAAAGACACTGAGTGACGATGTCATCGAGGAAATGTGCGGCAGGCTCATCCGTCTGGGAATGAGCCGGCAGGAGATCCGGTCGGCTGTGGAAGCCTGGGCGTCGGCCAATGGCACGGAAGCGGATGAATGATGCAGCTGTCTGATAATAGAGGAGAAGGAGAAAAAAGCATGGCAGTTTTAGAATGCATACATCTTACGAAAAAGTACGGGAGCCTGACGGCGCTCGACAGTATAGATCTGTCGCTGGAGCCGGGCAGGATCGTGGGTCTGGTCGGTCCGAACGGAAGCGGCAAGACAACTTTGATCAAGCTGGCGCAGCATCTGCTGACACCTACAGAGGGAGAAATCCTGATCGAGGGTCAGGAGCCGGGCGCGAGGACAAAGAGCATCGTTTCCTATCTTCCGGACAGAGAATTCCTGCCGGCATGGATGAACGTGGAGTCTCTTTTGTATTTTTACGAAGATTTTTACGAGGATTTTGATATTGCGCGGGCGGAACAGATGCTGGAGTCACTCAACATTGATCCGCATATGACTTTCAGGAAGCTTTCCAAGGGTACAAGAGAGAAGGTGCAGCTGGTCATGACGATGAGCCGCAACGCAGGGATCTATCTTCTGGATGAGCCGATTGCGGGTGTGGACCCGGCGGCCAGGGATTATATCCTGCGCACGATCATTGGAAACTATTCGGAGAACGCGCTTGTCCTGATCTCGACCCACTTGATCGCTGACGTGGAGACGGTCCTGGATGAGGTCGTTTTCCTCAAGCAGGGGCACATCGAACTGCATGAAAACACAGACGCCCTGCGGGAACGCACCGGTATGAGTGTGGACAATTATTTCCGGGAGGTATATAGATGCTGACGAAATTGATCGGATATGAAATGAAGGCCTTCGGGCGGATCATACTGCCGCTGTATGCGGCGACCATAGGCATGGCCCTGATCATGGGGCTGGGCGTCCGGGTTCTGGACAGAGAAGTGTATTCCAATATACTGGGAGCTGTCATTGTCATGGTCTTTACGACCCTGATCCTTGCGACCATGGTCATGACGGGAGTGTTGTGCGTACAGCGCTTTTACAGTAATCTTCTGGGAAAGGAAGGGTATCTGATGTTTTCGCTGCCTGTGGAAACACATCAGCTGATCCTGTCCAAGGTACTCAGTTCGCTGATCTGGACACTTCTGGGCGGTGTTGCCGGTATCTGTACGGTCGCGGCATGGGGACTGACTGCCATACCTGTGCAGAAGTTTGTCACGTTTTTCCGCGAAGCGGGTATCTTTATCAGGAGAATGTCTCTGGGACAGGAGATCGGTGAAGCAGCAGTATGGCTTTTGATCGGTATCCTGCTGTTTGCGGCATCGCTAATGCAGATCTATGCGGCGATGGCAATCGGCCATCAGTGGTCATCACACCGCATTCTCGGCAGCATTCTGGCTTATTTCGGGATCGATATTGTCAAGAGTATCATTGCCAGACTGCTGGGACAGATTGGATTATATACCGGCTGGACAAGCTTCTTTATCGCGAATACAGAGGAGACCGGCGTGACGATGGGACAGGTGCAGGTGTTTGTTATAATCAGCACGATCATCTGGATCGTCATTTACAGTGTGGCAACCTGGTATTTTCTGGACAGAAGGCTCAACCTGGAATAGGGCCCGGAATAAGAAAAAATGAAGAACTCTCCTTCGGACAGGCAGGACTGTGCTCATGCGCATCAGGATCCTGCACTATCCGTAGGAGAGTTTTTTGTAACACGGGACGTGTAACGCGGTATTTATTCTTCATCGCGCAAGACTCGCGCAAGGACCGCGGCTGTAAAAGAAGATGGAGAGAATGGCCGAGATGGTCCATCCGACCGGCCATGCGCACCAGATCCCGGTGGCACCCAGCTGTGTGCCGGACAAAAAGACCGCCAGCAGCACGCGGAGGATCAGGTCGGTGAAGGTTCCCACCATAAAGGGACCCATGAGGCCTGCACCTCGAAGGACTCCGTCAGAGACCAGCTTTGCGGAGATCACAAAATAGAAGGGGGAGACGATCCGCAGCAGCATGAGGCCTGTGTGCATGGCATCCTGCGAAGGGGTGTTCATAAAGAGCATGAGCAGGAACCTGCCGCAGGTGAAGTAGAGTATGACGATTGGAAGGGACAAAAGCCAGACCATCTTGATACCGGCCCGGAAACCCTGCGGGATGCGGGGCAGTTTTCCGGCTCCCAGGTTCTGTCCGGTGTAGTTGGAAATACCGTTCCCCAGCGTCGTAAAGGAGGTGATCACCAGATTGTTGAGCTTGATCGCAGCAGAATAACCGGCCATGACACCCGGTCCGAAGCCGTTGATCACGCCCTGCAGGATGATATTGCCGACAGAGACAAAGCTCTGCTGCAGGATACTGGGAATGGCGATCTTTGCGATTTTTATGCAGATGGAAGAGGAGAAAATCCTGCAGCGTTCTTCAGTCCGGATGGCCCGGAGTTTTTTCATCACAACGAACAGTGCGAGGAAAGCGCTGATACCCTGGCATATGAAGGTCGCCCAGGCTACACCGGCGACACCCATGTGAAAGCCTGCCACGAACCAGATATCCATGGCGATGTTGGCACAGGATGAAACTGCGAGAAAGTAAAAAGGGGTTCTGGAGTCACCCATGGCGGAAAAAATGCCGGTTGAGATGTTGTAGTAGAAAACAAAGGGCAGGCCCCATACATAAATATCCAGATACAGCTTTGAATCGGCGAACACCTCCTGCGGTGTCCGGATCAGTTCCAGCAGGCTGTTGCAGCCCAGAATGCCGATCAGCATCAGCGTCAGGCAGAGGGCGCCGCTGAAGATCAGCGCCGTGTACACGGCAGTTTTCATTTCATTGAACCGCTTTGCCCCGAAATAGGTTGATACGATTACGGAACAGCCGATATTGCAGCCAAAGGCAAAGGCGATGAAGATCAGCGTGATCTCATAGCTGTTGCCGACGGCCGCAAGGGCGTTTTCGCCGATGAACTTGCCCGCAACGAGACTATCCGCAATGTTGTAAAGCTGTTGAAAAATAATGCTGCCGAACAACGGCAGACAAAACTGCCACAGTACGGTTTCCGGTTTTCCGGTTGTCAAATCCCTGTTCAATTAATATACCTCCTGCTATATAGCAGAATTATAGATGCTTGTGCTCGTGAGACTGTGGGCACATATATGATTTTTATGATTTCCGAAGGTGATTTTACAGCTGTTTCCGGCGGCTGTAAACCGTGTGGACTATAGAAAAAACATTTAC
>ONXK01000241.1 GCA_900321785.1 uncultured Lachnospiraceae bacterium
ATTGTGGGACTCATCGCCTGTACGGTACTGGTCCTTCGCGATGTGCAGGGTGACGGTCTTCTGGTGGAGATCAGGGAATTCCTGTCAGATCTGCCGGATTTGTCTTCCAGAGATCCCGAGAGCATCATGCAGCTTGCTATTGTAATTATGAGCCTGGTGTTCGGCACAGGCGCGATTATCATACTGGTCGTTATGAGCCTGTACCAGATGTACAGGACGTACGCCGATCAGATGTCCTACAGTATACGTGTTTCTGAGAAAAACTATCCTGAGATCTATCAGAAAGTCCGTGAATACACCCGGCTTCTTGGGTGGAAGAAGGAACCTGAGGTATACGTTCAGCAGATGAACGGTGCCCTCAATGCTTTCACATGCTGGGTTCCCGGAAAGGTATTTGTCCAGCTCAATGCAGAGATCGTAGACATCGCATACATGGAGCACAAGGATTTTGACACCATCTTTTTTGTCATGGCACATGAGTTCGGACATGCCTATCTGCATCATGTCCAGCTTTACTACTCGATCTGGTCTATGCTGGCTTCTTTCATTCCTGTCCTCGGACCGAACATTCTGATTCCCATGCTGAGCCGCTCCCGTGAATATTCCGCAGACCGCGTCGCACAGGCTCTGACGGGAGGAGTCGCACAGGAGGACTGCATGATGCTGCTGGGAGCAGGCCGCCATTCCTACAAGTATGTAGATACTCAAAGCTACATCTCTGAGATCATGGCACATTACAATGTGGTCGAGCGCTTCTTCAGATGGCTGGTAAACCTTCTTGCCTCCCATCCGATCATGCCGTACCGCGTACAGGCCATTCTGGATCCCTACAAGAGAAGCGGACGCCTTCTGTAAGGGAGATATCAAGCGGTATATATCTCCGATTTGAAATCAAAGGTATTGTGCGATGAGGGATAAAAGCACATTGTTTTTTTAATAGTAAAAAGAAAAAGAGCCTTCACGGGATACAGCCTGTGAAGGCTCTTTTGATCCACACATATTTGCGGCAGGCGCAGGATCTGTCTGCAGCTGCCCCGCGCCGGGAACATTCCTGACCGGCACTTTATTGCACTTCACTTATGCTTTTCCAGCCATACGGAAGCATAAGAACAGGTCGCCCGGACTTTACCGCCCTGTTCCCGGATCTGGTCAACAGCCATCTGCACCAGCTCTCCGGCAATGCCCTCACCACGCAGCTCATCACTGACATACGTGTGGTCTATATTGTAGACACCGGGCTCAATTTCCGGGAAAGTGATCTCCGCGAGAATCTTCCCGTTATCGTCCTTTCGCTTGATACTGTGGGGAAGTCTGATATACTCCATACATTCTCCTCCTCAAGTTTACATCAACTCCTCATTATAGACCGCGCGGCTTCCGCCGACAAACCTGGGACGGCGGCGCGCACAGATAATAGATGCCTCTCCGATCTTTTTTAGAGAAATACGAAGGGGAACGACCACCGGACGAATGTGCATACCGATCAGGGTTCCGCCGATGTCTATCCCGGCAGATGCAGTCTGCTGCAGAGATTCAACTGCGACAGGGTCGCGGAATTTCCTGTAGGCGGTGGTTCCGAAAGACCCGCCCGCCTTGGGCTGGGGGATCACATTTACTTCTTCCAGGCGGTAGCGGATGCATGCCTCCCGCTCCACGATCAGGGCTCGTCCCAGATGCTCACAGCACTGGGCTGCCAGAAAAATCCCTCGTTCCCGCAAAGCCTGATCGATGCCTTCAAAGAGTGCCCCTGCAGCATCCAGGCTGGAGTGGGTCCCGATTTTTTCACCCAGCACCTCGCTGGTAGAACAGCCGACCACAAACAGATCTCCTTCGCGGAGCTTTGCGCCTTCGCAGACTTCACAGGCAGCCTGATAGGCCTGCTGCCGGATTTCTTCCAATGCATCTTCCTGTACATGTACCAGTTCCATCTTTATCCTCCTTATTACGAATCCTGCAGGATTCTGCGGAAAGAGTCGATCAGTCCTCCGCGGAAGCACAGGAGCATAGAACCCGCAATGCCGAGCAGCGCCTGCGCAATCTCATAGGGAAGCTTGATCATCGCATATTCAAAGGTACTGTAGATATAAATCTTTCCCAGTGTATATAAGGTGACCATGATCACAGCTCCGGCAACGAGGCTGATCAAAGCAGCTGTCTTGCGGTGGTGCGGAAAGAGATTCCTGAAGAGGAAGGAAATCGCAACTGCCTGAAGTCCGTGTGCCGCAAGGGACACAAACATCGGAAGAGGATAAAACAGAAAATCTCCCAAAAAAGCACCGACGCCGCCCACAATAAAGGCTGCGACGGGATCCAGCAGCATGGCCGCCGTACAGATCACCACATCGTTCAGATACAGATGGCCGCCAGGAACCGGGACTCCGAACGCACACAGTGCTATGTTCATTCCCATAAAGATCGCCGTGATCGTGATCCATTTGGCCTTATTGACTTCTCTCAATGTCACCTTCCTGCTTTTTCCGGTTGTAATTCCTGTCATATCTGCCTCCCGGTATAGATGCGGCCCGGACATTTTTTCATTTATGCGCTTTCGGGCCCACTGTATACAAAGACTCTTTTTTTATGAATAATAAATAGTGCAATATTATATTTTACCTGACGGTATTACATTTCTTTTATTTTTACGCAAACAGTCTCTGTTTTTGAAACGTACTATTCGTCAACTGTTAATTTCA
>ONXK01000239.1 GCA_900321785.1 uncultured Lachnospiraceae bacterium
CTTTGTGGGGTCGACGTCCTGGCCAAGGGAGGCCATGACTTCTTTCGCCTGCTTGTGCATGGCGGCGTAGTCCAGAAGGCCCATGGGGCCCTTCTTCCACTTATTGATAAAGATATTGTCGGTGATGCTCAGGAGTTTCTCGATGTTCAGCTCCTGGTATACGCACGCGATACCAGCCGCTGCCGATTCGTTCGGATTGTGGAAAGTCATCTGCTTTCCTTCTACATAGATCTCCCCCTCATCCGGTTTGTGAACGCCGGTAAGAACCTTGATCAGCGTGGATTTGCCTGCGCCGTTCTCACCGATCAGTCCCAGGATCTCGCCGGGCTTTACCGCGAGCTGCATCTTGTCAAGTGCCTTGACACCCGGAAATATCTTTGTGCAATTTTTCAATTCCACAACATATTCGCTCATATCGGATATTCCCTTTCTAACAAAAAGCCCCGGTCTAAGACCGGGGCTGTCGAGGCAGTCGTACATCCGGTCATTTGCTCATGACGGATTTACAAGCTGCTTTCAGTTTTTTCGCTCTTCAGCTTTCGGGCCTTCATTATATTCTGCAGAAAACATTTCCGCTGATGAGTCTTTTCTGCATATTGCAAGGTGCTGATTATTCCAGATAGCCTTTCAGCTGATCAAGTCTCTCCTGTGCATTCTCGGGAGTAACAACAGAGCAGCCGGAATCGATGAACTTGTCAAGGGTCTCGCCATTCAGGTTGCGGACAACTGCGTCAACAGCCTTGTAGCCCATGTCATAAGCTTCCTGGGCAACAGACATAGTCTCGTCACCAGCCATGATTGCGTTGCATGCGGACTGGATTCCGTCGAAGCCGATGAAGATGGTCTTCTCATAAGCGGGATTTCCCTTTGCTGCACGAGCTGCTGCCATAGCCATATCATCATTGTTTGCGCAGATGATGGCAATGCCTTCGGGATGGTTCTGCATAATAGCTTCCATGCAGTTAACAGCTTTATCAGCAACTGCGTCTGCATACTGGATTTCGTCTTTAAGGAACTCACCGCCGGCACCGTTGATGCCTGCTTCGTAACCGGTCAGACGAGCGGTTGCTGTGGAGTCGCCCATAACACCGGAGATGCAGATTGCCTTAATTTCATCCCAGCCTGCTTCCTTAGCAGCCTTGACAGCTTCCTCGCCGCCCATCTTTGCAGCATCCTCGTTGGAGGTTCCAACGAAGGAGAGGACTTCGGGAGCTTCAATGTTGGTGTCGACTGCAACGATCGGAGCTGTCTGGCCCTTGATCAGGGTTGCTACCAGATCTGCCTGCAGGGGGGCGATTACGAATCCGTCATAAGCGCCGGAATTCAGGTCTGTCTCGATCATGTTCTGCTGCTCATCATAGGATGTCTCACTTGTTGCGCCCTTGACCGATACAGTAACTTCGGGATGATCCTTGCTATATGCATTCGCGCCGGCAACAACATAGCCCCAGTACTCGGAAGCGGTTGTCTTGACGATGACGTCTATGGCATAGGAGCCGTCTCCGCCTTCGGCGGGTGCAGCCTCAGCTGCGGTTGTGTCAGCAGGCGCTTCTGCTTCACTGGAAGAAGCAGCGTTGGAAGAGCCGCCGCATGCAGCCAGAGCAAGTGCCATGACACCTGCCAGGAGCACAGATACGAGTTTCTTTTTCATATGTTACCTCCTTTGAAACGGTGTAACAGCCTCTTTTTAATCCCTGTTTAGACTGTTACATGTTGTTGGTACGGCGTTATAATACCGACTTTTCCATTGTCAGTATCCGCCATTTCAATTATAATCATTTATACATACAGAAACAATCAACACATCCAAAGAAATGTTGGGAAAGTCAGGCGGCAAAAACAGGGGGCATTTTTGAGTAATACTCACAGCAGACGATGGATCGAGACCGATAAACATATACGACAGACAGCACTGGAATTATTGAATAGACCAGAGGCCCACAACCTCTCTGTCCGGCTTATATGTGAAGAAGCCGGGATAAACCGCACTACTTTTTATGAGCATTATCTGGATATCTATGACCTTCTTGACAAGCTGGAATTGGATGTCATGGCAGAACTCTGGGATTACTATGTGCAGATGATTGATCGTTCAAATCATCTCCCTCCCCAGCCTTTTTTACCTTTACTTGCTCATATCCGGGCCAATCAGGACTTCTACAAGAATGTTTTGAAAACAAGAGAGACCTGCCGGCTGAAGCCCGTATTTGAGCGATTCTTAACGGAAGCGGTCTGCGCTGCCTGCCGTAAAGCCGGGGTCAGCGACGAGAAGGAGATTACGTATTATCTGGTGTTTTTTAAGGCAGGATTCAAAGCGAGTATATCCAAATGGCTCGAAACAGGCTGTCAGGAAAATATGGAAAAGCTGAGTCAGGCCATGTGCGACTGCCTGCCAAATGGACTGGCCCGTCTGCTTTCCTCCAATACAAATACCTAGCTGAACGTTCAAGAGGTACGTGTAATGGTAAACAGCCATAGTTCAGTCCTGTAAAATAATGTTATAATCAGTATTATTTTACTTGCAGATAAGGAGGCCCCATCTATGAGACGGAAAACGCTCCCCCGTAAACAAACAGCAAACACATTTGGCGGAAAAGCTGTCTGCTTTATACTGACTCTCATCATGACTGCCGCACACTGCCGTTTTTTCGGGAATCCGAATACGGATCTTTTTACGGTCACAGCAGAAGCCGCGTCGGCGCCCTATATGAAGATCACCTGTATTGATCTGGGGAGCAGCTCCAAAGTCAGCGG
>ONXK01000238.1 GCA_900321785.1 uncultured Lachnospiraceae bacterium
ACACTCCCGTTGGTCGCGAAAATGACAGACTGAAATAGCAAAAAAGCTCTCAATTGTCGGTTTTATACCGGTGGTTGGGAGCTTTTTCGTATTGTTCATAAAATCAAACTCATTTTATAACTGCAAAAGACTGCGCATCCGTATAAATCCGCCCATTCCCTGCAGAAGCTTCTCCGATTTTGAAGATTACTTCGCCATGGATCGTCTCGGAGATGTCGGCAGGAAGGATGGTTTCAAGCTTGCCTCCGGTGGGATTCACAACACATAGAAGCGAGCCGCGTCGATAAACCAGAGGTTTATCGTTTTCACTGCAAATCACCTGGAAGTCAGCGTCTGCCTGCAGATCTTTTTCCCTGTGGCGAATCGCAAGAATTGCCCGTACCGTATTCAGCAGCGAATCGCGGTCGGCTTCCTGTGCTTCCACCGTAGGTGCATCCGCCGATGTATCTACCGGCAGATACAGATCGGATGTCTTTCCTTCCGAGAACCCGAGGTTCGCGCTGCCATCCCACTGCATGGGCGTTCTGGATCCGGTGCGGAAGTATCCGCCCTCCTTTGTGGGCACGTCAAGATATCTCATACCGATTTCGTCCCCGTAATACAAGAACGGCACGCCGGGGAGCGTAAACAGAAACGCATAGGCAAGCTTCAGCTCCCTCGGATCAAGCGTATAGCTGGGGCGGATCGTATCATGATTGCAGGTCAGCAGGGAAATATACCCCAGATCCCTGGTATCTTCATACCAGGTGAGGTATTGATCCAGGAAGCGATTGATGTCTCCTCCGGCGTCTTTTTTGAAATAACTGTGATCCTCTGCATTGCGATCACCGTGAGCACTCCCGCCGTGGTTATAATAATCCCGCATCAGCGTAGAGTAGCCTCCTCCCGGTTCATTGAGACAAAAGTCCATATCATATCCTGCGCGAAGAGCCAGCGGCGGATTGCTCCACTCAGAGACCATTGCGGCATCCGGGAATTCCAGGTCAAGCATACGGCGAACATCTTTCCAAACTGCACTGGTACCTGTTTTCTTATCGTCATCATTCTTTACAAGAGAGGCTGCCATATCTACACGGAAGCCGTCGCATCCATGTGAAAGCCAGAAGCGCATGATGTCTTTGATCGCTTCACGCGTAGCCATGGCTTCAGGATCCCGAAAACTTTTCTGCCACGGCTCAGTGACTTTGTAGAAACCATAATTCAGAGCCGGCTGGCATTTGAAGAAATTCAGAATATAGCAGGCGCTGCGTTCACTCTCGCCGCCGATATAAGGGAGGCCGGAAGCGCCCTGGAAGCAGTAATCTGTCCAGATAAAACGGTCAGAATACTCATTTTTCTGTACCTTCTGGCTTTCAAGGAACCAGGGGTGTTCTTCAGAGGTATGTCCGGGAACCAGATCAAGCAAAACACGGATCCCCTTTTTGTGCGCTTCATCGAAGAGCCGAAACAGATCTTCATTGGTGCCGTAACGAGGGGCCACTTTTTTATAGTCCCGAATGTCATAACCTGCATCTTTGAATGGTGAATCATAGCAGGGATTGATCCAGAGTGCATTGCAGCCAAGTTCTTTAATATAGTCCAACTTCTGCACAATGCCGTTGATGTCGCCAATACCATCCCCGTCTGAGTCCTTGAAAGACTGCGGATAGATCTCATAAAAAATAGTGTCTTTCAGCCATTTTGCTGCCATTGTTCTCGCCCTCCCATGTATAAATGATGACACAAAAAGTGTTTAAAGCGTTTGCCGTGCAACCTGTTGAAGTGTTTCAACTGTAATAGTATAATACGACACATCAGAGGATGAATCTACAAAAATTCGCCGATTTTATAACAGTATTCTATGATTTACAGTAAGAACAGGGTGCGAGAGGATGAAAAAAGAAACGACACTGACTGTCCCGAGAGAGAATGCCCGGCATGGCAGTATTATTTTGCCTGTGAACAGCTATCACTGCTTTGTACCGGAGACATACACAGAACTTGCGCTTCACTGGCATGAAGAAATGGAGATTACACTGGTTCGTAAGGGGACCTCTGATTACAAGGTTGGAAAGAGTATCTTCCGTACTGAAGAAGGGGACATGCTTCTGATCCCGCCCTATTGTGTTCATTCTGCTTCTGAGATACCCGGGGAAACTATGCTCACAGACAGTCTCGTATTTCATCTGGATTATTTGGGTGCCAAAAGTCAGGACATATCTGCAGTCAGGTATATACGCCCAATGGCGGAAGGACATTTCCAGATGCCGGAACGAATAAAAGCAGGAGATCCCGGCTATGTTGAAATCAAAAACACCTTTCTGCGATCGCTGGACTTTTTTCTCAACAAGCCTCCGTTTTTTGAGATCGGTTTGAAGGCAGAACTGTTAAACGTGATTCTTCTTCTCTTTAAGAATGGCTACGTCAGAGAATCAATTGAAGACCGGAATGCAGCTGAGAACCGTCAACAGATAAAAGCTGTGCTTCAGTACATTTCAGAACACTATCGAGAAAAAATAAAAGTATCTGACCTTGCCCAGCTGGCTGGTTTCAGTGAGAGTTATCTGATGAGCCTCTTCCGTCAATATGTGGGAATGAGCTGCATCCAGTACATCATTCATTTTCGTATTCAGGAAGCCGCACGGGCATTGGAAGAGACATCTGGCTCCATTGCTGTCATTGCACTGGACCACGGATTTGATAATATTTCATATTTCAATCTGCAATTCCGAAAACACTTCGGTATGACGCCTCGCGAGTTCCGCAAGAAGCAGGCGCGTTACTATTCTCTCAATACACCGGC
>ONXK01000237.1 GCA_900321785.1 uncultured Lachnospiraceae bacterium
GAAAAACAGAAGCATATGGCTGATCACGGGTGTCCTGATCATGCTGATCGCGGGCTCAGTCTATACCTGGACCATCATTTCGCGGTCGATCGCGGCGACCTTCCCGGACTGGAGTGCTCAGACCCTGTCCATGACCTTTACCATCACAATGATGGGCTATGCGGCGGGCGGTATGGTGAGCGGCGTACTTTTGAAAAAAACCGGACCCAAGGTCATTCTGGCCCTGGGGGCAGTCCTTTTTTCGGGAGGCATGATGCTGTCCTCCTTTGCGCAGACGCCCGGACTTCTGTATATCGGCTTTGGCGCCATGTGCGGTCTGGCCACAGGCCTGTGCTACAATTCGACTGTCAGCACGGTGTCCGCCTGGTTTCCGGATATGCAGGGCGTCGCATCGGGCACGCTCCTTGCGGGATTTGGAATGAGCAGTTTTATCGCCGGCAAGCTTTTTGCGGCCTTTGCGCCGGCGGACGGGAGCCGTTTGTGGGCGACCGGTCTGCGTATACTGGCGATCCTGGCCCTGGTGATACTGGCTCTGGGGATCATCGTCATGCGAACCCCGAAAGAGGGAGAAGCGGCTGCGGCAGCAGGCGGCTCCGGCAGGGGCGCCTCTTCGAAAAAGAAAGCGGGCAGGGAACCTGCAAGCGATATCCCTACAACGGAGATGGTCAGGAAGAGTACTTTCTGGATCTTCTATATCTGGATCGCGCTTCTGACTGCCTCCGGCCTCATGCTTGTCTCCCAGGCGAGCGGTATTGCCGCAGAAGTCGGAACGACACTTTCCGGCAATACTATTGCGACGGCAGTCGGTATGATCTCCATCCTGAATGCGGTCGGCCGGATCTGCACAGGGACTGTCTATGACCGCTTCGGCTACCGGGTCACCATGCTCATGGTCATGGTTTTCTTCGGATTTTCGGCGGTCATGATGATTCTGGCCATCAAGACCGGCGTGTTTGCCCTGGTCGTGATCGGATTTGCTGCTGGCGGATTTGCCTACGGCGGCAACGCCTCCATCAGCCCGCCCATGATCGCGGACTTCTACGGCAGGACCTGGTATGCCACAAACTTTGCCCTGATCCCGACCAATGCCCTGTTTACGTCTTTTGCATCCGTACTTGCGGGCAGGATCTATGACCAGACACATTCCTACCTTTACCCCCTGCTTTTGCTGCTTGGAGCAATTGTACTGTCTGCAGTGATTTCCCTCATGATCCGCAGGCCCGGAGAGAAAAGTCTGGCGGGATCAGAATCGTAGATACCGTCCACTTTATGATCCACAGGCCCGTAAAAAGAGTCTTAAGGAATACTCGCAAGTTGAATCAATAACCTGTAATATCTACACCTGCGCAAATCCATTTCCGGTACTTTGCGCAGGTGGTTTTTGACAAAGGGGAAAAATATGTGTGACCTTCAGGAGCAGCCCGACAGGGAGTGGGATGAAAAACTTGGGATTGTTACGGCAGGAGCGGACGGAGACTCCTCCGACACAGTCAATTTTCGCTATGAGCCGACGCCCTATGCGGTGCTGGACCGACTTGCGGAGAGCGGTCTGATCGGACCGGAAAGCGTGCTGATCGATTACGGCTGCGGAAGAGGGAGATGTTCCCTCTTTCTGCATGCAGCAACCGGCTGCCGGACGATTGGAATTGACCACAACCCTGTGCTTGTCAGAGAGGCGAAGGCCAATCTGGCCAGAATGAAAGACGCCGGGATACTGCGGCAGAGCACTGGCAGTTCCCTGCCCGGTTTGAGACCTGTGAGCCCTGCAGCAGGGGTAGAAGAGCCTGCGAAAAACGAACAGGCGGTTACCTTCCGCAGGATGAGGGCCCAGGACTACCGGGTGACCGACGAGGACGCCTTTTATTTTTTCAATCCCTTTTCCGAGGTGATCCTGAAGGCGGTCCTGCAGGAGATCATTGGTTCCTGGTACGAGAATCCCCGGCAGATCTATCTGTTTTTTTACTATCCCAAGGACGAGGATGTGGCCCTTTTGTCCATGTATGACGAGATCCTTTTTTACGATGAAATCGACTGCACAGACCTGTATGGCGGACGGGATGATCGGGAGAGAGTTCTGGTTTACGAACTATCGGCCGATGAAAGATAAATGTTGAAAATGGAAATAAGTTGGAGACAGGGACGCAGAAACGGCGTTACTCCCGGCATGGTTTTGTGAGGAGATCGCTGTTCATGCCCCCTGTCTCTCTTTGTCTCTGCCTCCATGCCTCCATATCTCCAGGTCTCTGGATCTCTGTCTCAATGTCTTCGCAAGGAGGGGTTGCATTATACCCCCATAGGGTATATAATGGAGCGAAAGATACCCGAGGGGGGTATCTTAAACAGGATAAAACCTTATATATCGTACAAGGAAACAGTGAATATGGAAAAAGAGTTACAGACCATGACGGATCTGCAGGAGACAGACGCAGCAGCTTATGAAGCATCCGGAGCGGATTCTTTAGGAGCCGGAAATACAGAGGCGGAAAAAAGCTCATGCTGCTGCGGCGAACGCAGAAAGACGCGTTCGGAGAAGGAATACAAGGACCTCCTGAATCGGCTCAGCAGGATCGAGGGACAGATCCGGGGACTCAAGGGAATGGTCGAGAAGGACGCCTACTGCATCGATATACTCAATCAGGCTTCCGCCGCGAGCAGCGCGCTTTCGAGTTTCTGCAAGGTTCTGCTTTCCAGCCATATCCGCACATGTGTTACGGAAGATGTGCGAGAGGGGCATGAAGAGAAGGTGGATGAACTGGTGAAGACGCTCCAGAAGATGATGAGATGATGAGAT
>ONXK01000236.1 GCA_900321785.1 uncultured Lachnospiraceae bacterium
GGTCTTTGACGTATTCTATCTGCTGATCGCTGCATTCATCGGTCCGGAACTTGTTTCCCTGCTGGCAGCTATCATCTCTCTGTTCGTCGTTATGTTCACCACCAAGAAGGGCTTCCTGGTTCCCAAGGAAGTATGGACATTTGACAGCAAGGAGAACTGGGACAGCACATGGCTCTCCACAACCAAGGTTCCCGAGCCCAAGCAGAGTGATATGAATCTTGTCAAGGCATGGACTCCTTATGTTCTGATCGCTGCAATCCTTGTTATCACTCGTGTTGCCCAGAGATTTGAGGTCAACGCAGGCAATTCCGGCTGGGCTGACAAGCTCAAAGGCATCACAGTCGGTACAGGAGAGAGCGGCATCATCCTCGGTGCAAACTGGAACTGGGCAATCTGCTGGAGCCCCGGTATTGTCTTCATCATCGTAGCTCTGATCACCATCGGCCTGCACGGCATGAGCGGCGAGCGTGTCAAGATGGCATGGCAGGGTGCTCTGAAGCAGGTCAGCGGCGCTGCAATCGCACTGCTCTTCGGTGTTGCAATGGTCAACATCTTCCGTTTCACATCCATGCCCGCCGAGCAGATCCCTGCAGGCGTAGCAGATGGCGTTTCCTACTCCATGCTGTATGCAATGGCTAAGGGACTGGCTGATGTCGCAGGCCGCGGCTATCTGGTTATCGCTCCCTTCATCGGTGTTCTGGGTTCCTATATGTCCGGTTCCAACACCGTTTCGAACACACTGTTCAGTTCCCTGCAGTTCACAACTGCCGGTATCGTAGGTCTTCCTTATGTCCTGATCGTTGCTCTGCAGAATAACGGCGGCGCAATCGGCAACATGGTCTGCGTCAACAACGTTGTCTCCGCATGTGCGACAACAGGTACCAACGGAAATGAGGGCCGTATCATCAGGGCAAACATCATTCCCTGCGCTGTGTTCTGCATCATCGTTGTAGTTGTTATGGCAGTTGCAATTGCATTTGGAGCAAATCCTCAGGCCCTTCCCTACGTATAAGACGTAGTAAGAGTACTTGCTTCTGAGATGATTTGCCTCAGGCAGTTCATTATAAAGGCATGAAATTGAGATAAACAACAAAGGGATATGTCACAAGAGGTTAATTTTAACTACTAACTATACTTAAAAAAGGAGAATGTAAATGGCTCAATACAATAAGGTGACTCCCGAGATTATCGAGCAGCTCAAAGCCGCTGCTCCCGGACATGTATATGTCGGAGAAGACATTAACGAAGACTATATGCGTGACGAGATGCCGATCTACGGCAAGAAGATGCCCGATGTTCTGATCCAGCCTCTGACCACGGAAGAAGTCTCCGCAGTCATGAAGATCTGTAACGACAATCTGATCCCCGTCACACCCCGCGGCGCAGGCACCGGCCTTGTAGGCGCCAGCGTAGCCGTTCTCGGCGGCGTTATGCTTGATACACAGAAAATGAACCAGATTCTCGAGTACGACTATGAGAACATGGTAGTCCGTGTACAGCCCGGCGTTCTGCTTAATGACCTGGCAGAGGACTGTGTACGTCAGGGACTGCTGTATCCCCCGGATCCCGGTGAGAAGTTTGCCTGCCTGGGCGGCAACGTCTCCACCAACGCCGGCGGCATGCGTGCAGTCAAGTACGGCGCAACACGTGACTATGTCCGTGCAATGAAGGTTGTCCTGGCAAACGGCGAAGTCGTAGATTTCGGCGCACAGGTCAGCAAGACCTCCACAGGCTACAGCCTGATCAACCTGATGATCGGTGCAGAAGGCACACTCGGCGTTATCACCGAGCTGACCCTCAAGATCATCCCTGCTCCCAAGCAGGTCGTATCCCTGATCGTCCCCTTCGAGGATCTGGAGACCGCAATCTCCACAGTTCCGAAGATCAAAATGGCGCAGCTGGATCCCCAGGCTCTGGAGTTCATGGAGAGAGAGATCGTCCTTTCCAGTGAGCGTTTCATCGGAAGAGAGACTTTCCCGAAACAGCTTGACGGACAGGATATCGGCGCATATCTGCTGATCACATTCGACGGAAAGAATGAAGATGAGCTGAATGCTGTCGTGGAAGAGGCTTGTGAGCTGGTTCTCGAAGCAGGCGCAATCGATGTTCTTGTCGCTGATACTTCCACCAAGATCAAAGACGCATGGGCAGCACGCTCCGGTTTCCTGGAAGCAATCGAGTCTGAGACCAAGCTTCTGGACGAGTGCGACGTCGTTGTCCCGATCAACAAGATCGCTGAGTTCCTTACCTTCGCGAAAGAGTTCGGTGCTGAGTGCGGACTTGAGATCAAGAGCTTCGGCCATGCAGGCGACGGCAACCTTCACATCTACCAGTGCAGCAATGACCTGGAAGAGGAAGAGTTCAAGAAACGCGTCGACAAGTACTTCAACGTTCTTTACAAACGCGCTACCGAGATCGGCGGACTTGTATCCGGCGAGCACGGCATCGGCAGCGGCAAGATGAAATATCTGCGTGAGTGCCTGGGCGACACATCCATCAATCTGATGTTCGGTATCAAGAAGGTCTTCGATCCCAACCTGATCCTGAACCCCGGCAAGGTCTGCTATCCTGTTGATGCTGAATAATTCCATCAAAAAGATGCACCTGCATCGAGCTTTGCCTGATTCGTCTGCAAACAGCAGACAGGCCCCGTAAGGAGTCTGGACCGCTGTGCGGAATATAAAGGGATGTCATTATGTACAGAGGGCTGTGGTTTTACCACAGCCCTCTTTCCGTGTGCGCTATGGTTACAGTACAGAACTACCTGATTTTGGGGACGCCTTTTTGTGCATTGCTGTGGAGGAGGGCCTTGAAAAACGTCGGTACTTGCTTTTTGCGAGCCTCAGCGAAGCAAAAAGCGATGCCAAAAAGGCGCTCTGTTTTCAGTAGGGTCTGTACTGTAACGCGCTATGATCACGATGTAATCCCGAATACATTCGGTCTATCATTTTAATCTGATTGTTGTTATAATTGTAAATGTTCAGTTTTATTCTTCACCGCGCAATATTCGCGATTTCAGTCATGGAATATGCGTGAAAGACTTGAAGGCGGCTCTTGAGTTTTAGCCGGGGCCTGCATAATGAGACTTCGGGACCGGGCTATAAGCTGTGAAAAGGTAAGACTGAACAGACAGGATACTGTTTACGAAGACTGACAGAGGATAGTTGCGTTGAAGCGGTTAAGGAAACTG
>ONXK01000233.1 GCA_900321785.1 uncultured Lachnospiraceae bacterium
TGACCGGAACATTCCGGAAGAACAGATTTGCCGTGAAGTGTATATCGGATCCGGAGTCCGAACCACTATTACAAAACTTACAAGCCCCCCTTGTAATAGTTCATCCTTTCTGTATCAGATATAAACTTCCTGCAAAAAGGCCCCTGTCCCATTCTGCACCTGCAAAGGTTCAGCGTGGAACAGGGGCTTTTGTTGTATCTGCGTATTTCATTGAAGGATTTTTTCTGCGTGTGTTACGTGTTAGCAATGATTTTGTAATATTTTAAGTGCTTGTTTTTTTACAAGCATATCAAACCTTTTTCACTGCACATGAAAGGAGTCATTGTTCTATGAAAAAACCAGAACTTCTTCAATCATTATTGACACATACGGAAAAAACATCTCAGGCCGAAAGCCGTTCGCACAAAAGGTTCTCACGCAAAGCGCCTGCACGGATGATTGCTGTTATTCTGACGACAGCTGCCGTCTGCCTCTCCGCCTGCGGCAGGACCCCCGGCGCGGATCCTTCTTCGGAAGGCTCCACTTCAGCATCCACTGCCGCTGAAGTATCTGCAGACGGAGAAAGCAGTCCGGCATCCCCGGAGGGCCCGGCTGACGAGGGTCCGTCAAGTCAGGTTGTTACCGCACAGACACTTGTGCAGAGGATCCTTGATCAGGCTCCCTCGATCCGTTCTCTGGAGCAGGAGACCAATGTTTCCATGGATATGACGATGGCCGTATCTGACAACTCGTCCGACCTCAAAATGGATGTCGTCAGTATAGCTGAAATGACACTGGATCCTCTTGTCATGCACATGACCTCTTCTACAAAAATGCAGACAAACACATCTGCAGAAGCCGGCGAAAGTGAAGACGCATCACAGCAAACAGAAAACGGCACTTCTCAGAGCGAAAGCGATACTCCTGAGAATGGAAGTGCTGCTTCTCCAAACGGAAACGATTCTTCTCAGAACATCGAAATGGAATCCTATATGGAAACAGGAGAAGACGGACAGACTACCTTCTATAGTTTGCTTCCCACCAATGAATCGTGGACCAAGACAACTTTCCAGTTTGCTGAGGATTCTACAGACCCCTTTAGCCAGGACTTTCTGCGTTCCATAGAGTCCGGGAAGACCTCTGCTTCTGTATTTCCTGAAACAGAAGAAGCAGAAGGGAAAATCTGCTATGTCATGGACACCTCTCTGGAAGGCGAATATATTGCCGATACCCTGCAAACAGTGTCCACTACACTGTCACAGATGGGCATGCCTGCCGATTCCTTCAAAGAAGACTTGTTTGAAGGCGTCTCTGTCAAAATGCGTTACTGGATCGATGCAGAAACCGGGCTTCCCGTTAAGATCGAAGAAGACCTCACAGAGCTGGGAAATGCCCTTTTCAATGCGATGATAAGCGAGATGACATCAACCGCAGAGGCTTCCGCCAATGCAGACACATCTGCAGACACTGCCGATTCCGCCCAAATGCCCCCCATGGAGTTTACGATCCACAACTACACCGGTACTATCATTATGCGGAACTATAACGGCGTCGATGAGATCACCATTCCCGAAGAAGTCCGCAATGCCAGGGATGCATCAGAAGAAGCACAGGCGGGACAGTCAGGCACTGATCTTCCGACTCCCTGACGCAGAAAACCGCAAAATGCTGCCACCTGATCCAATGCAATATTTGCTTTCTGATTTTAGACGGTAAAGACCGATTGCGATGTTCCCTGCTGACGCAGGATGGTAAAGCCCGATTTCGATGCTCCCTTACTGATGCAGGATAGCATAGTCTTACCGGCTTACCACATAACAACACTCTCCACGATCCTTCTCAGGATTCCCATCTCCGAAAAGAAGGCGCAGCCATGCAAGGAGCTGCGTCTTCTTTTTTTGACCGCCCTTCCACCTCGCGGAAAAACAGTGTATTAATGATCATCAAAATCTGCGATAATATATACTCAACAAAAGGAAATCACAGTTTTCCAGCAGACCATACAATCCCAAAAACTAAATAAAAAACAGAAAGGCTTAAGGAGGAATTTTACAATGAAGGTTATCTACGAGAATCAGGTCAAGGCAGCAGGCGAGTGTGTAGAAGAGTTCAAGGATGCAGGAATGTTCATCATCTTCGGCGAGAACGCACCGGATGAGATCAAGGATTACTGCTACAGCGTCAACGTAAATCCCATCAACGGCGAGATCGCTGCAGGCCAGTACGTCGTGATCGACGGCGAAGAGTTCAAGATCACCTGCGTCGGCTACGAAGCTCCCATCACCCTCAAGGGTCTCGGCCACTGCACATTCAACTTCAGCGGAGCAACCGAAGCTGAACTGCCCGGCACCATCTATGTTGAGGCAAAGCCCATGCCCACAGTAAAGATCGGAACCACGATCCAGATCGTTGAGAAATAATATAAAAATCTTTTTTCATTGAAGCTGTCCTCTTTTCAGCAGCAACATCAATGAAACTCCCCTCAGCAGGATACACATACAAGTCCTGCGGATGAAAAACAAGCACCAAAACCCCCTATTACCCCAAAAAGAAAGCGCACTTTCGAGTGAATTCGAAAGTGCGTTTCTTTTTGAGACCCGGAAGTGCGTTTCTTTTTCGAAATATTCTGAGCTGCGATTCCTTTTTGCAGCCCCGGAA
Source organism: uncultured Lachnospiraceae bacterium (assembly GCA_900321785.1). GTDB lineage: Bacteria > Bacillota > Clostridia > Lachnospirales > Lachnospiraceae > CAG-791. The sequence continues at coordinate 2,638 of ONXK01000233.1, forward strand.
GTACGCCTCTTTTTGCAAAATCGGACGACTCGTTCTTTTTATCAAGGCAGCATGGCGGAAACAGCATATAGTTCCGCCGCATGACGCAGTGCAGTATCATCCGTATGGAAGCGCGGCTTATGCAGTTCCTGCGGCTCATCGCCTGCAGCAGTACTTCCCACCCAGTAAAAGAAGGATGGTACGAAAGCACGGTAACGGGAAAAGTCCTCACTCGCAAGCGAAGGAGGGGCATCTGTCACTTCACATCCG
>ONXK01000232.1 GCA_900321785.1 uncultured Lachnospiraceae bacterium
GGAGAACGCCCCGATGACCTCGCCTACGAGCGCGGAGCGACAAAGCGGGCCGAGACCGTAGGCATCGCCGTAAAAAAGGTCATTCTTCCCGCCGACGTATCACAGGAAGTCTTTGACGAGACACTGCAGAGTGTCAACGAGGACGATTCCATCCACGGTATCCTTCTCTTCCGTCCGCTTCCCGGGCATCTGGACAACGAAAAGGCAAGACAGATGCTTAATCCCGCCAAAGATATTGACGGATGTACCGACCTGTCGTTAGCCGGCGTCTTTACAAATACAAAGACCGGCTTTCCTCCCTGCACAGCCCAGGCAGCCATGGAGATCCTGCACCATTTTGATATTCCCATCAAGGGTAAAAAAGCAGCTGTCATCGGACGCTCCCTGGTCATCGGACGCCCTGTGGGTATGATGCTGATGCATGAAAACGCCACTGTCGTCAACTGCCACACACGCACCGTTGACGTCCCCTCGATCACGCGAGAGGCTGATATCCTGATCGCCGCCTCCGGACAGCTCCACAGCGTCACAAAGGAATACACCAATCCCCATCAGGTCGTCATCGATGTCGGCATCAACTGGGACGAAGAAAAGGGCGGCATCTCCGGAGATGTGGCTTTTGATGAAGTAGAACCCTGCGTACAGGCGATCACCCCCGTTCCCGGCGGTGTCGGCAGCGTCACCTCCTGCGTCCTCATCGGACACGTGATCGAGGCGGCCAAAAGAGCACAATAATCACAACTGCACCACAACCGCATCAAAATATTTACGGAACCTCGACAGTCGCCTCCAGCGTATCGTAGCCGTCCGCATAGATACGAATCGTATAGGTGCCCGGCTTGATCGTATTGTCATCATTGAAGAATGCCGCGTAGCGGTCAACTACTGCCCCGTTTTCGGCAGGACTCTTCCCGTTGTTCAGGGCGATCTGAATCTTATTGTAATGATCGCCTTCGGGATTTGACTCCGCTTCTCCATAGAGGTCGATCCAGTGAACAGCGCCGGCCACATTGGTCCCGTCGCTGATCGTTGCCGCATAGATGCTGTCCAGGTATTCGTTCCAGACATATCCTTCTACCGTATCGTCCGGGATGATATCGAATTCACCGAGTCCGTATTTAAGTGTGTTTTCGTCGCATACATATTTTGCATCTTTGACTCCGGGGGTGATCACAGATTCGGACGGGGCGTTCATAGGATCCGCTTTCAGTGTAACCGTCAGTGCTTCCATCTGGTCCTGCGAAAGAGGTTTTCCTTCAAGATTCAAAATGCTTGCCGCAACATATGTATCCGCGTCAACCGTCGTCGGTTCACGGTCTGTCACAATTCCGACGATCATCTTGTTTGCATCTTCGTCCATTCCGAACTGTACGACAGACGGAATATCTTTAGAATGGTATCCTGTAAATGCCGTGGCACTGGAGACCACATCGTAGTCCTCACTCTGTTCTATGCCCAGTTCCCCGTATACATAGTTATAGTCAAGTTCTTCGCCGCCCATATAGCCGTACAAAGTACCGGAGAGGGGTGTGACACCATCCATGACAGTGTAATAAATATCTGTATCTCCCAGCTGTGTCAGATCCTCTTTGGCAAAGTGATATACATTTGTATCCTGATCTGTCTTAACCTCGGCGAGATAAGCGGACACATCATCGTCCCCGGCAGTATCTGCGTAATAATACTCCAGGCCGCCGATTACTGTGCACAGCATTTGCTCCGTCTTGCCATCCGCTTCATTCCCTGTTGCCGCATTTTTCTGAGTGTCTGCAGCAGGTGCTTCTTCCCCGATACCTGCTTTTGACTCCTTTGTGTCTTCCGAAGACTCCGCATCTTCAGCAAGTGCTTCTTCCGCAGTACTTTCTTCATTTCCGGCAGTCCCCGCTGCTTTGGATGTTTTTCCGGATCCGCTGCAGCCCGTAAAAGCAGACATCACCATGGCAGCCGCCAATAACAGTGCCAGTCTCCTCTTCATAATCGAAAACCTCCTTTTCTGTCTCAATTACATTTCTTCTGCAACTGTCTTAGGCCCGACCGTCTTTTATTCTTCTTCGTAATCGATATCCATTGCCACCTGAAGTTTGTATTCCGGGAATGCCTTCTGTACATCAGCCAGGATTTCCTCATACACGGCTTTGCGGTCTTTCGCGTCAAAGCTGATCACCACATCGAAGCGGATCTCTTTCTTTTCTTTAATCAGATAAAAACCATGCATCTGCCTCACATACTGGTGCGAAAAGACAATGTCATGCACTTTCTTTTTGGCCTCGATCACTTCCTGGTCTTTTGTATTTACCGCGTAAACACCGACTGCTGTCAGTATTACCTGATGCTCCCTGTATACAGCGAGCTGGATGTCTCTGATCAGCATATCCAGATCCGCAGGGGAACAGGTGTCAGGTACTTCGATATGGAGAGAGCCGTTCCATGCATCAGGTCCGTAATTATTGAGGACCAGGTCATATACGCCCTGCACCTGATCGAAAGCAATGACCGTCTTCCTGATTTTCTTCGCCAGTTCAACATCATTTTTCTCTCCGAGAATCCGGGAGATCGTGTCCCTGAGCATCTCTATGCCGGATTTAATGATGACCAGGGAGATGATTGCGCCGAGCCAGGCCTCCAGTGAAATATGGAAGACGAGAAAGATTCCTGCTGCTACCAGTGTTGACGCAGAGATGACAGAATCCAGAGTCGCATCCTCTCCGGAATTGATCAGGGAATCGGAATTGACCTTTTTCCCTACGCTCTTTACATAACGGCCCAGAAGGATCTTCACCACTACTGCTACAGCAACAATAATAAGAGAAATATGTGTATATTCCGGGGTCTCCGGGTGAATAATCTGTTTCACAGATTCTACAAAGGAAGTAATACCCGCATAAAGCACGCCGGCTCTTTTGCTGCCAGCTTTGTCCCCACGATGGTGATCAGAGAACTTCCCGCATCGGAAATATTGTTTACCGCATCCAGCGTAATGGCAATCGAATTCGTCAGAAGACCGATTGCCGCCTTAAATGCCGCAAGGAGAACATTTGCAATGATCCCGATCACGCTGGTCCTGATGATCGTTTTCTCCCGGGAGCCTTCTGTCCGGACGCCTTCTTCCATTATCATCTTCTTATCCATAGATCCATGCTCCTTAAATATAAGACGGTGGCTGCAAAACATCTCCTCGACAAACACTCTTTTCCCTTTGCCGAAATATGCCATAAAGTGACATTTTATTCCTTCGCCACAAACACCAAACATATAAAATATTACAAACAGATAAAACTATTGTAAAGAGATTACACACGGCAATTAAACGTTTCAATATGTTATAATAGAAAAGCCCGTCTGCTGTCGGAGCAGAGCCTCTCTTCGAAGGGCCTGAACAGATGCATGTCACAGGGCAAACGCTGACATCCCGGCAGGCTGTGGCCAATGCTCACAATGCATTCCGCTCATTTTTATGAACAGGAGGATTTGACCGCTATTATGAAAATCTGGATCGCCCGCCACGGGCAGACCGACCTGA
>ONXK01000231.1 GCA_900321785.1 uncultured Lachnospiraceae bacterium
CTGGCGGTCGAGGACTCGCCAAACGGGGTCAGGAGCGCGTATGACGCAGGCGTAAAAGTGGTCATGGTGCCGGACCTGACCGGACCGACCGATGAGCTGCGCCGGATGTGCCGGGTGGCTGACGGGATCGAGGAGGTCATGGAATATTTGGATAACTGACCAACGGGCCAACCAACCCGTATGTGGGAAAAAACCGGTCTTTGCGGCGAAGAAGCGGATGAATTGTGATGAATTGTGAAAACAGCGGAGAACCCTGATCGAGAGGCTCTCCGCTGTTTTTAAATTCTATGATTTAATATGTGCATTATATCAGGATTGTGGGAGCGCAAAGCGCGGAGAAATCCGTGATATCACTTTTGACCTTAACATCATTTGCGTTATTATTCCGGGATTCCTCCGTGAAGCCTCCAGTATTCATTGAAGGCGTCCCAGTTGCTGTCAAGGCAGGAATCGGGGTTGTCCAGATAGACTCCGTCAAAGCCCTGGGCCAGGACCCTGTCAATGGAGGATGTGGTATCTCCGGTGGCTTTGTCTGCATACTTGCCGCCTCCGCGGATGATGATGTCTCTCCAGTCCGGATGCCACCACTCGACAACTGCCTCCTCGGGATAGTCGTCGCCGTAATCAAAAGCCAGCCACTCCGGCGGAGCTTCCGTGATTCCGGCTTCCCGGGCACTCTTGCTGTCTACGAAGGGAACGTAGCGAACGTTCATACCGTTTTCCACCACTTTGCCTGCCTTCATGCTGTAGGCGGAGTTTTTGTTTGTGGGATCGACCCAGATCCAGTCATCCTGGCAGTACCAGCGGTTCTGCTCCGCGGTTCCGATGGCCAGGTAGGCAATCACCTTGCGGCGTCCGCCGTCGGGTTTTTGCTTGAGGCTCTCCACCTCTTCCGCAGTCAGGGGAGTCTGATTGCCCGGGCGCGCCTTGTGATTGTAGAAGGAATCGATGTAGATCACATCGTAGTCGGAATTGCGAAGAGCCTCGAGCCAGGTCTCCCGGCCTGCGTTCACATCCAGGCCGGCTTCTCTCCACCACCAGTCCCATTTGTCGCCGTATTCAGCAGTGATCTCATCAATGCCTTCCTGGTCCTCCCCGACGGGTGTGTAGGATCCGTTTTCAGAAGGGACGAGCAGACCGCAGGCATATGAGTCATCGATCCTGGTCCGGTCTCCGTCTCCTTTGTCAAAAGCTTCTTCCTCTTTGTCCCAGTCCTGCCAGTTGTCGTAGGGGCGGCTGTTGATGTTGTAGAGGAAATTCTGTGCGTCTGTCAGCCTCAGTACATCGCGCTTTCCGTCTATGCGGTCCTCGATTCCCAGTGTGGCGGGATCTTCCACCCAGAAATAATCCCCGTTGTCGGCCCAGCGCTGTCCGGGCAGGACTTCTTTTGCCAGTTCTCCTCCCAGCTTGGGATAAGGGACAATGCCCCATGCTGCGGCGCGGGTCAGGTAGTTGTCCAGCTCTTCCTCGCTCTGCACCATCGTGGTATCGGATACATATTTCCCTTTTTTCGCCAGATCCACATACATTCTCTGGAAAACAGAGGGTGTCAGGGATTCTCCTTTGCCCACGATACCTTCGACAGCCCAGCCGTCGACCATGTCTCTCATGAAGGTCTGGTCGCCGTTTTCAAAACGTCCGTCATTATAAGCCAGAAAGGCGGCGTTCTGTGTGATGATCTGGAAATCGGGATTCTGTTCCTTGGCGTGAAGGGCAAGTTCCAGGATGAAGGCCTGCATCTTATGAATGCGGCCGGTTTTGTCGACGCCGTCGTGATAGAGCGCATCGATTTCCCTGTTGAGTTCCTCAACATAGGCGGGATCGGAGAGAGGATTCTCATTCTCTGCAGGCTCATCCGTCTTTTTATACTCAACCCATGTACCGTCCTGATCAAGAAAGAGGGAATCTCCCTCCATCCTGTAAGCATAGGTCGTATCCTCATTCTTCAGGGTCAGCCGATCGCTCCCCCAGATGACCGGGACAGAATCCTGGAAAGTGAGGGTACCGGTGTGGTCTTTTTTCAGAAGGATCTGCCCGACTGCGTTCGGATCAGACTCCGCCAAACTGTAAACTCCCGAAACAGATGCAAACTCCTTCTGGGGCGGATAGTTGTAGAAAGTCAGCGTATCTGTGATCTGCCAGAGAGCATCGTCCATGAAGCCCTCCAGGATATTTTCATCGGTCATGCCTTCTTTATAGCTGATCAGAATGACGCCGTCCCTGTACTCACCTGCCTGGTAGCGGACGGTCGTGTCCCTGTCCTCCTCCGAGAATTCAGCTGTCGCCGAGTAGCACCATTTATCGTCGTAGATGAATTCCTCATCCCGGACGATTTCTTCTTCGTCAAGTTCCCATTCTTCGATCAGCTCATCAATCTTTTCCGTAAGAACTTCTTTTGGCTCTCTGTCCGGAATATAGCGGATGTCTACATAGTTCTCGCCGACAGCTTCCCCGGTATAAAGGAATCTGGCTCCGTCCGCTTCTTTCTCAACCGAAAACAGAGACGGCTCATACTGCACATACCAGCCGGCCGGATCCTCATAGGTTCCGTAGGCAGGATCGGAAGTGTTCTGATCAGCGCCTGCGGCTGCCTTGTCGGAAGCGGATCCTGCGGCGGCGGTGCTGTCTGCCGCTGCCTCACCGGACGCGGATTCTGCGGCGGTGGTGCTGTCTGCCGCTGCACTTTCCTGTACCGTGGCGGATTGTACAGCACCTGCACCCGGTGTGGATGATTGCGAAGCACAGGCCGTCGTCAGGAGGACCAGTATCATCGCAGTACTGAATAAGTGTTTTTTCTTCATGGTTTTCTCCTCTGTGAACCTGTTGAAGAACTCCCTGGCCGAGACACACCAGAGAAATCGCGTTTCCGGTCCTTACGTAAAAATCTATACAGAAATCGCGTTTCCGGTCCTTACGTAAAAATCTATACAACCAGCCTTTTCTCTGATGAAAATCTGTGGCGGATTTGACAGTTACTAATATAATTACTAGACAGTGAAAAGTTCATAAGTTCATCAAGCTGTCCTTTTCCTTGAAGAACCGCCATTATCCACTTGCCGCTCACGAATAAATCGAGTTATGAAAGAATCCGGGTGCTGAAGCAAAAGTGAATAAATGTTTTTTCGAACGTAATACATCACCGTAGCCTCCGAAGGGCACTTTCGGGAAACCGTCCGCAGATAACGGATCTTTTTTGAGGATCTGCTGCTTCTGCCATCTAATGCGATCAGCTGCAGCATCCCCATGGCGATCGATGCAAACAACACAAATCCTTCGATAGCCTTGATGTTGCTGAGAATACGTTTTCGTTCGCTGGCATCCAGTACGGCCTCAAGGCAGTCTGCCTCACCCTTTCTTGAGAAGCGGTTCAGTTTTGGCACCGCCTTTGACCAGAAGTGGTAGGCGAAGCCGCCGATCTGCTGCTTGAATTCGCGAAATAGTTCCTCAATAGAGAAACGGTAGGCATATAGCTCAATGATACGTTTAGGACTGAGCGAAAGATCTGTACTGACGAGGATGCTCCTGCTGCCGTTGTACTGTACAAGGACGAAACGGAGTTCCTGATACAGCTTCTGTCCCCACAGAAGATCTGTGCAATAGTAGGTGACTTCCTGTTTCTCGCCATACATGTAGACGCTGGCTCTGGTAAAGCAGGACTCCTTATCTGTAAAGAGAGAAGCCACCGGTACAGTTGCTCCTTTGAGCCTGGGACGCCCACGTTTTGGACTGCGGCAGGCACGGGGCTTCCTGTAAGCCCTGCAATTGCTCTTTGCTTTGGTTATGATGTCCACGCGAGGCGTGTCATCAGCATCATTGTGCGCTTTCAGTTCCTTCAATGCCGGCACAGAAAGAAAATACCTGTCCAGCAGCAGGTAAGCTGTTCCGATCACCTTCGCCACAGCGCAGCCGTGCCGGACCATCTGCACTACATGGCTGTCTGGAGAAATACCGGAGCCATCCCATGATGATACAGCCCGCAGACCATCCTGGATATTCATCTGTAAAGGCGCACAGAACTTCCCGCCCCTGCGGCCGATGAGTATTCCTACTGCACCAAACATGTGCCCAAAAATGAATTGTGGTTTTGAAGAATTCTCTGATTCCTGCAGGAGCTTCTTCACTCCGGCCATGTGGAACGCTTCTTTTGACTGTTTGACACCATCGCCGATCAGTATGCAGCGTTTCTTCACCCGATAGACCGGAGCTCTTTCTGCCAGCAGCTTCCACCAGGTCTTCCGGATCACATCCGGATCCCAGGCTTCTGAGTGGAAGAAATGGATCAGCAGTTCATAACATCCCGGTGAGAGCGAAAGATCACGGATCACGGAAGTGACGCCGAGCTGATCACCGCGGAGCATAAATCCTGCAATAACGGTCACAAACCATCCGAACGCTGCTTTTCTGGAAAAACAGGGGCGGAATTGTGCAAGGAGCTGTTCTATCTGCTGGAACATGCAGCTGTTTGTTCACTGGCGCGATTGCCGGCGGAGTGGTCCTGCCGGCAGGAAACAGAGTCAGTCCCTGTACCGGGCTGTCAGAAGGTCCAGTTCTTTCAGAAGCTCATCTTTCTGCTTCTGGAGTTTTGATACCTGCTCCTCCAGTTCAAGTATCCTGGCCTGATCTGCGCGAGTCTCATCACCGGCACTTTTTACAGTAGAAGAAGCCGGTGATCCTCCAGCGGAAACGGTCTTGCGTTTCTGGTGGCGATTGGTTGGAACAACTTCTCCCGTAACAGGATCGATCTTTCCAATGATCTTCCTGCGGGATCTGGGCTGTTGTTTCTCTTTGTCCCAGTAAGATTCGGAATCTATAACATATGTGATCCCGGTCTTTTTGTTGGTTTGTCTTATGATAGCCAAGCGAACGTCCTCCTAGTGATATTATATCATTTCACTAGCCATAAATAAATGCACTATGTGAAATTGTACTATGTTTTTTCACTAGGATAAGTATATCAGTTATTGGCAATATATGATAGGTTGTTCACTTTTACACTTTGAGAACTTTTAACTGTCCAGTAATGTAAAAATGTTGAGGTTAAAAGGTTTGTGAGACGGCCTTTCTCTTCCAACTTTTGACCTGTACATCTTGTAAGGTGATACATGAAAATACTGAT
>ONXK01000230.1 GCA_900321785.1 uncultured Lachnospiraceae bacterium
GCAGTGGCAAGGAGAGTAGAAGAGCTTGGTGCCGGAATCAGACTGCAATCTATTATAGAGGACGATATTATACATGTATTAAAGAAAATCCTGTCTGAAACGGTTTATAAAGAGAATGCACGAAGAGTCTCCGAAAGTTTCCGGGTGTGCGGAGGAGCGGCAGAGGCAAGAGCTTTTTTAGAAAGCCTGGTCGAAAATTCCCGTTGGAGGTGAATCATGAAGAACGTGTTATTTGAACTGGCAGCTAAGCGCAGATCAATTAGACGATATACAAATGAACACATCAATGACGATGTCTTGAATGAGATTATGAAGGTGGCTCTTGCGGCACCTTGTTCTTTCGGTCATAGACCAGTTGAATTCGTTATAGTAAGGGACAGGAATAGAATAACAGAATTAGCAGCTTGTAAAAGCCTTGGTGGCAGTCAGATTATTGGGGCAGATGCTGTGATCGTTGTAATGGTTAAACTTGATCGAGGAGAATTTTGGATTGAGGATGGAGCTATTGCATCAGGTTATATTCTTCTGGCAGCCGAACAATATGATGTTGGGGCGTGTTGGGTCCATATCCGCAATCGGAGAGGCAGAAAGGGATCTTCAGATGAAGAAATCCGGGAGCTGCTTGATGTACCGGATGGTTATGCTGTTTTAAACCTGATTGCGTTAGGTGGAAAGGGTGAAATCAAGAGGGGATATACCGAATCAGATTTTGACTTCAGCAAAGTACACCAGGAACTGTTTTGATCGATAAATTCCAGTCGAACTGCTGTGGTTTTTGGCCGGACTCAATGATCCTTGCCTATAGGCTCATAAATATTCATCAGAGAGAAAAGCTGAGGGTGAATTTTAAATCCATGACTGAAGTAATCATAGAAAATGCAATCCATTACATTGAAGAACTGTTCCGGAAGAATGCCGGCGGACATGACTCAAGCCACACCATCCTTCATGTCATCACCCCGCATACAGATGCAGGAATACTCCCCGGATCCCGGTCCGGAGCCGGTTCTGCCGGCGGGTCTGCAGGAAGCTTCCATCCTCGTGTCTTCGAGAAGACTTCCCTCTCGATCTTCGCGATGCAGTATCCGATGCAGGGCCCCTGCTTTGCGTAAGCACAGGTTCTGCAGTTCAGAACCGGAACACCGTTTTCATCAAATTCCTTCTTCGGTTTTTCCGGAAGCGGAAGCAGATACCAGCAGTCCTTCCTGCTGCAGCCCCTGACGCGGCCCGCCCAGTAATAGCAGTACCGGCAGTCTCTTGGTTTATCCTCTTCATAGCGTCTTCCCGGAAGCTTAGCGATCGTCAGCTGCACCGGTTTGTCCGCTCTTTTCTTCGTCTCCTTTGTCTCCATCCTGTTCCTCCCGTTTCTGTTCCGATTCTTTCGCAACGTTTCCTCGGCGGCGGCACGCGTATGACATGCAGAATAAACCTGCAGCTCACACACCTATGCATACTCATCGCCGGTATCTTCCCGGGAGACAGGGTATTCAGTTTTCAAGGTTCAGCGGAGGAAGTACATCTCCTTCCACTAACCCCAGAAAAAACCGTTGGAAGGGAACCACGCGAAAATGAAAAAGCCGGGAATTCTTTTCTGTGTCTTGAAAAATGGCCAAATATGATATATGATTTAGCCACAAGGAGGTGTTATCATGCAGATCGTCCCGATGAGAGATTTGAAAAATACAGTGGAAATCGAGCGGAAGTGCGCAGAAGAGAACGGCCCAGTCTTTGTGACAAAGAACGGATACGGCCGCCTTGTTGTGATGGATATTGAATATTACGAGAGAACCATGCAGTCCATGGAGGAAGCCAGAATGGTTAACCGTGGAATTGATGATTATGAAAAGGGAAATGTCACAGACGGAAAGTCTTCACTGAAAAAGCTGAGGGAGAAACATGGCATCTGATCGATACAATTACGTTCTGACGGAGAGCGCAGAGGCAGATATCGATGAGGCCTTTGACTATATCGCCAATGAGCTGGTAAATCCCGACGCCGCCTCCGCCTTTGCGGATGAACTGGAAGAGAAACTGGAAGAAATCTGTAAGACACCAAAAGCAGGCCGTCCGGTCCACAACCCTTATCTGAAAAGGGATGACGTGCGGCGCTTCCTGGTGAAGAATTATATTGCCTATTACCTGATCGATGAGGAGGAAAAGAATATCGTGGTTCTCCGTGTCGTTTACAACAGGCGCGACCAGGATAAGATTTTGAAAACGATCTGATACGGGAAGCAGCCCCTGACCATAAGGCTGGGGGCTTTCGCATTCCCGTTCATTCTCTGTAGAACTACAGCGCGATGATGTGGTTAGTCTTAGTTTTCGGAATTCTCCAAGGGTTCCCCGCCTGAAATAGTGACTTCAGCGTTTTCTTCGGATTCTTCAATATCCTCTGATGCTTCTTCCATTACATGCAGGATCCTGCGGCCTTCCTCTTCATGGTCAGCTTTTTTCTTGTTTACATGACCTGGGAAGAGGCTTATGAAAAGGAGCCGGAGTTCATAAAGCAGGTATACAGAGAAATACGTTATGAACATCTTTACAGTTCGGTGGATCGGGCTGAAAATTATGAAACCGTTTACTGGGGGTGCGCCGGCAAATTTGACAGAAGCGCCTTGGATTATTTCCATAAAAAAGCCGAGGACTGGTGTTCAACATCTGTTTATTCTGATTGGGATCTATAAAAATGGTCAAAAACCCGCGCAAAAACAATATAACGGTTTTATTTCTTCTTGAAAATATCTTCTCAAATCAATTGTCCTAATACTGTCACAGAAATATTTCCATATCAGATGAAATCCGGCCAGACAGCCGGATTTCTCTTATAAAACAAGGGCTGTTTAAACTTCTATTGCGACAGACCCAAAAAAGGAGACGGTTTCCCGTCTCCTCTTGAAAATGCATCCGCT
>ONXK01000225.1 GCA_900321785.1 uncultured Lachnospiraceae bacterium
AAGAAAAGAAAAGCATAAACAGCATTATGTCAAAAAACTCAATTAGTTCTGTTATTTTTACTGGGTATTTTGTATAATAAATAATAGTTTTTAACAGAGGAGGCAACCTCTGTGTGATTATTATTCTTTCTCTTTCAGTTTTTTACAGGAGGCAGCTTATGTTACGTATCGGAATGCTTACCAGCGGCGGCGACTGCCAGGCCCTGAACGCGGCAATGCGCGGTGTTTTCAAGGCGGTGACCCGCAATTCAAAAGAGCCTGTTGAATTTTACGGATTTGAGGACGGCTATAAGGGCCTGATCTACAGCAAATTCCGCATTCTTGACGGCAGGGATTTCAAAGGTATCCTGACCCGTGGCGGCACCATGCTCGGTACCAGCAGATGCCCCTTCAAGACCATCCGCGATCCCGATGAGAATGGTCTGGATAAGGTTGAGGCAATGAAACAGACTTATCATAAGCTGCAGCTTGACTGCCTGGTTATGGGCGGCGGCAATGGCTCTACAAAGACGGCTAATCTTCTGAGTGAAGAGGGGCTGAACGTCATCACTCTGCCGAAGACCATAGACAACGACCTCTATGGAACCGATATGACATTTGGATTCCACAGCGCTTTGGATATCGCCACCAAGTGCATTGATGATATCCACACCACTGCTTCTTCCCACGGCCGTGTCTTCATCGTTGAGATCATGGGCCATAAGGTTGGCTGGCTTCCTCTGTATGCCGGCATTGCAGGCGGCGCAGACATCATCCTTCTTCCCGAGATCCCCTATGACATCAATAAGGTTGTCGATGCAATTGAGGCCAGAGACAAGGGCGGCAGCCGATTCACGGTCATCGCAGTTGCAGAGGGCGCTATCTCCAAAGAGGATGCCAAACTCTCCAAAAAAGAATACAAAAAGAAAATGGCCAACTATGAGTATCCGTCTGTTTCCTATGAGATCGCGGACCGCATTCAGAAGGCGACCGGACGTGAAGTCCGTGTTACGGTTCCCGGCCATACACAGCGCGGCGGCGCTCCCGATGCCTATGACCGTGTGTTCTCCACCCAGGTCGGCGCCGCAGCTGGCAAGCTGATCCTGAAGAAACAGTACGGCTATATGATCGCGCTTGTTGACGGCCAGATCACAAAGGTTCCGCTCAGCGAAGTCGCGGGCAAGCTTAAAACGGTCGATCCCAATGCTCAGATCATCAAGCAGGCCAAGCTGGTCGGCATTTCCTTCGGCGATTAAGCGGGAATAAGTCATCGTGGACGGTTCTGTATGACTCATTTGAGGACCCGGAGACGGTTCTGAATATCCCGATTTGCCGGTCAAGGCAGTCGCTCCTGTCCGGTTGACGTCAGCCGAAAAACAGGTACAATACTACATACAGGCAGGGTGTGCCGCTGCTGCGGCGCACCCTGTTTTTAACACTATCAACAAGCCGTACCGCAGGAACTGCGGCGCACCTGCACAAGATCACCCTGTACCGCAGGAGCCGCAGCGGATCCCGCGCAAGAACAAGCCGTACCGCAGGAGCTGCAGTGGATCCTGTGCATGAAAAAAGAGGCAGGGAATATGCCGGATCAGAATTATATAGCTTTATATCGAAAATACCGTCCCAGAGACTTCGATGATGTCCGGGGACGCGACGCGATCGTACGCACACTGAAAAATCAGATCGTATCCGGGAGGATCGGACACAGTTATCTTTTCTGCGGAACGCGCGGAACGGGCAAGACGACCATTGCCCGTATTTTTGCACGTGCGGTCAACTGTGAAAACCAGCATGACGGAAATCCCTGCGGAGAATGCCCCACCTGCCGTGCCATTGCGGCAGAGGCCAACCTCAATGTGACGGAACTGGACGCTGCTTCCAACAACAGTGTTGATGATATTCGCGCCATCGTTGACCAGGTGGAATATTCACCGACCCAGGGGCGCTTCCGCGTCTTTATCATTGATGAGGTGCACATGCTGTCCAATGCTGCCTTCAATGCCCTGCTCAAGACATTGGAGGAGCCGCCCTCATACGTGATTTTTATCCTTGCGACAACAGAGCCCAACAAACTCCCTGTTACCATTCTTTCACGCTGCCAGCGCTATGATTTCGGCAGGCTGTCGACGGATGTGATCGAGGGACGGCTGCGGGAAGTGGCACAGATGGAGTCCCTCGATGTTGAGGAAAAGGCATTTCGCTATATAGCTGGCGCAGCAGACGGCTCGATGCGTGACGGCCTGAGCCTTCTGGACCAGTGCAACGCCTTTAATCTTGGCGGCGGCACGCTGACCTATGAGCGGACGCTGGAAATTCTGGGTGCTGTGGATACGACGGTGTTCGGAGATCTCTACCTGGGCATCCATGACGGCAAGGTGACAGATGCCCTTAAAGTCCTGGATGCAATCCTTCTTCAGGGGCGGGAGCTTATGCAGTTTGTCACGGACTTTACATGGTATCTCCGCAATCTTATGCTCCTGAAAGCATCTGAGGAAACAGCGCGTTCCCTGGATATCTCCGCGGACAATCTCCGCATGATGATCGATCAGGCGCGGATGTCGGATATGGAGGAGATCATGCGCTGTATTCGTGTCTTTTCCGCTCTGCCGGATTTGATCCGCTATTCTCCCAACCGCCGGATCCTGACCGAGATGACGATCATCCGTGCATGCCGTTCTGCCATGGATGACGGGGCTGAGGAGGGCGGAACGCTGCTCCTTGACAAAATAAAAAACCGGGTCCGGGAGATGGAGACGCAGATTTATAACAATGAGATGGCAATCGAGGCCATTGCGGGCGGAGCCGCGTCCACCGGGTTTGGCGGTGCAGGACATTCCGGCGCAGGGAAGGTCGGAGGGGAGAAAGAAACATCTGCCGATTCTTCCAGGGAACCTGCCGTTGCCCAGGAGCTTCCGCCGGCTCTCCCTGAGGAAATCCGGGAGATCGTGTCAAACTGGTCGCAGTATGCTTCAGAGGCGCCCCACGGCTCCAGGCGGCTTGCCCTCAGAAATGC
>ONXK01000222.1 GCA_900321785.1 uncultured Lachnospiraceae bacterium
GACGGGAGCATGATCACTGCCTACAATGAGAGTTTTGAAAAATACAATATCGAGGACGGCAATTTCCGTACAGACGAGGAGATTTCAAAATCCAAAAGGCGGGATATCGAGGATTACGGGATCACGCTTTACGATAATTTTTATATAGAAAAGGGTACAGGAGATGAAAACACGCTGCGGATTTTCCGCATGCGGGATGAGGTGAATCTGCTGTGCCTCATGAAGGGATCTTTTCCGCAGAAAGACGGGGAGATCGTCATTGACCGCATGTATGCGGACAACAATAAGATATCGGTAGGAGACATTGTCCGGTTCGGAAACTCGGAATATAAAGTGACCGGCCTTGTGGCATTTCCGGACTACAGTGCCCTGTTCCGGGACAATAATGACGCCATGTTTGATGCGGTCAAATTCGGAATCGGGGCAGTGACAAAAGAGGGATTCTCAAAGTTTCCTTCCGATGAACTGGTCTACAATTACAGTTGGAAATACATTACGCCCCCCGCCTCAAAAGAGGAGGAAAAAGAGCTCTCGGACCGGCTTATGGAGGATATCGCGGATGAAGTCTATCTGGAGGATTTCCTGCCGCGCTATATCAATCAGGCGATCCAGTTCACCGGAGAGGATATGGGAGGCGACCGGGCCATGATGCTGATCCTTCTCTATATTATGATCGTGATCATCGCCTTTGTCTTTGTGATCACGATTAACGATACGATCGCCCGGGAAGCTGCTGTCATCGGCACTCTGCGTGCCTCCGGCTATACAAAGATGGAACTGGTCAGGCATTACATGGTCCTGCCGCTCCTGATCACTCTGCTGGCAGCTCTTGCAGGGAATATCCTGGGATACACCTACATGAAACAGGTCTGTGCCGACATGTATTACGGCAGCTACAGCCTTCCGACCTACATCACGATCTGGAACGGGGAAGCCTTTGTGCTGACCACTATCGTGCCGCTCCTGATCATGCTGGTGACGACATTTATCACACTCTGGAGAAGGCTCTCTCTGACGCCCCTGCAGTTTTTGCGCAGGGAACTTCGGCGCCGTCTCTCCCCGTATCCCCTTTATCGCCAGATTCCGGCTGCGGATCTTTTTCCAGAATACGGGAAGCTACGCGATCCTCTTCACAGGAGTTCTGTTTGCCAATCTCCTCCTTTTATTCGGCATGGCGCTGCCCGCCGTTTTGGACCGCTATCAGGAATCCATGCAGGACAATATGCTGTGCAAATATCAGTATTACCTGAAGATACCCGCCTACTCGATGGACAAGGACTATGAACTGGATAAGATCCTGTCGTCCACATTCCTGCGGATTTCGACATCGACGTCCAACAAAGACGCGGAAGCTTTTTGCGGATTTCGACATCGACGTCCAACAAAGACGCGGAAGCTTTTTCCTCCTATACCCTCCGGATCCCGGAGGGCGAAGCGCTGCGCTCCGAAAATATCTCGATCTACGGCATAAAGAAGAACAGCCGCTATATTCATCAGCCGCTGAAGCGGGGCGAAATCTATATCTCTGCAGCCTATGCCGACAAGTGCAGGATCAAAGCGGGCGATACCATCCGGCTCAAAGAGTGCTACGAAAACAAGTACTATGAATTCAAGGTGGACGGAATATATGACTACGTGGGCGGCCTGTGCATGTTTATGCGCAAAGAGGACCTGTGCAGCACGTTTGGCTTGTTCGATGACTATACCTCGGGCTATTTTTCCGACTCGGAGATTACGGATATCAGCAAAGATATGGTGGCAAACATTGTCGACTACGATGCTCTGATCAAGATCAGCCGTCAGCTGGATGTCTCCATGGGCGGGATGATGATCGTTGTGGACGGCTTTGCCGTCGTGCTCTTCATGGTCCTTTTGTATCTTCTTTCCAAGATGATCATTGAAAAAAATGCCCAGCCGATTTCGATGACCAAGATACTGGGGTATTCTGATCCGGAGATTGCCGGACTCTATATGGTGACGACTACGATCGTCACTCTGCTCATACTGGCGGTGACCATTCCTTTGGAGGATGTGATCATGAGGTTTATCTTTATGAACTATCTGGCTGTCAGGATGTCCGGCTGGATCACTTATGACATCCCGACATCTGTTTTCCACAAGATGTTCCTGATCGGAGCGGCAACCTATTTTGTGGTGGCCGTCTTTGAAATCCGCAAGATCCGGTCCATTCCCATGGGCGACGCCCTCAAGGATACTGTTTAAGATCAATACGGCTGCAGCATGCCCGGTGAGAGTCCGGTCAATGTAAAAAACGCGAAATAAGTGTTGACAAATTAAATTGTGCGCAATATAATTATATAAAATTAAAGAAACGAGCAGATCGTACTCACTGATGAAGACAGAAGACAGAAGACAGAAGACAGAAGACAGAAGACAGAAGACAGAAGACAGAAGACAGAAGACAGAAGACAGAAGACAGAAGACAGAAGACAGTCCAAAGGGCAACGAGATCTCCATGCGTGATTATGAGGGTAAAGTAGTCCTCGTTGTCAACACAGCCACAGGCTGCGGCTTTACGCCTCAGTACAAGCAGCTTGAGGAGATGTATGAGAAGTTTCATGAGAAGGGGCTGGAAATTGTCGATGTTCCCTGCAACCAGTTCAAGGGACAGACCCCCGGAACGGATGAGGAGATCCACCAGTTCTGCCAGCTTCACTACAATACACAGTTCCCGCAGATGAAAAAGTCCGATGTCAACGGCGAGAATGCGATCGAGCTTTTCAAATATCTCAAGAGCCAGAAGGGCTTTGAAGGCTTCGGCAAGGGAAAGATGGCACTGATGATGTCCGGCCTTCTGATGACGATCGACAAGGATTACAAGAACAACCCCGAGATCAAATGGAATTTCACAAAGTTCCTGGTAGACCGTTCCGGTAACGTTGTTGCCCGCTTCGAGCCCACCGCAGATATGGCAGAGGTTTCCAGAGCTGTAGAAGAGCTTCTGTAAGGACTTGAAACACCCCGAACTGCCCTCCGGAAAAAAACTCCGGAAAATAGTTCCGGAAATATCTCCGGAAAAAACTTTAAAGAATTTTCAAAAAGTGCTTGCATTTTTCCTAAAAGGAGGGTAATATATCACTTGCGTGTTGCAAAGGACGCGCGTCTGAAATATCAGATCGGGGTGTAGCGCAGCTGGCTAGCGCACTTCGTTAGGGACGAAGGGGTCGTGGGTTCGAATCCCGTCACTCCGATGCAGAAAGCCGTGAGCAGATTGCTCACGGCTTTTTTGTCTCATAGGAAATTGTGATTTCCTATGAGACTCCCGGCAAACCAAAGGTTTTTTGGATGCAGCACTCGCGCGTAAGGAAATATGTCGCTGACACGACCGCCCGGCGCGAGCGTCTCGCAGGCGAGACGCGATTTTACGCCTGTAAACCTGTAAAAAAAGAGACAAAGGACACTGCTGTCCCGTGTCTCTTTCTTTTTATTATCAGGTGTGCCAGCGGGAGAGAAGATCCCGGACTTCCTGTTCTGTATCGAAAATCTCGTCGAGTGTGGGATCTTCGATGAAGCGGCAGTTTTCCATACTGTGCCGGAGCATTTCGAAGATTTCCGGGAAGGAAATCTTTTCCTCGAGGAACTGCTGCACCGCATATTCATCCGCCGCGTTGAAGGCAGTGGGAATATTTCCGCCTTTTCCGATTGCCTCATAGGCGAGGCGCAGGGCGGGGAAGGTCTCCATATCCGGCTTTTCGAAAGTGATCTGCCCCAGAGAATAGAAATCCAGCTTTTCACCGGGCATGGGGCGGCGCTCCGGGTAGTAGAGGGCGTACTGGATGGGAAGGCGCATATCCGGAACCCCCAGCTGCGCGATGATCCCGCCGTCCTCGTACTCCACCATGGAGTGGATGATGCTCTGGGGATGGACCAGGACCTGTATCTGCGATGGGTCTACATCAAACAGCCACTTTGCCTCGATGACCTCCAGGCCCTTGTTGACGAGGGTGGAAGAATCGATCGTGATCTTCCGCCCCATTTCCCAGGTGGGATGCCTGAGGGCGTCTGCTGGACGAACCGACTGGAGATCCTGCGCGGTACGGCCGCGGAAGGGGCCGCCTGATGCTGTCAGCCAGATCTTTGCGATCCGGTTTCCGGCTTCTCCGTTGAGTGACTGGAAGATAGCGCTATGTTCGCTGTCGACCGGCAGAATGGGAACTCTCTTTTCGGCGGCGAGCCGCATGATAATATGTCCGGCGGTGACCAGTGTCTCCTTGTTTGCGAGTGCGATCTTTTTTCCGCTTTCGATCGCGGCGACTGTGGGCCTTACGCCTACCATGCCCATGATGGCGGTGACGAAATATTCATACCCGTCCATGGCTGCCGTGTCCAGGATCCCTTCCATGCCTGACAGGACTTCAACGTCCAGATCGCTCACACGCACCCTGAGGTCTGCGGCGGCGTCTTCTTCCCACATGACTGCTCTTTTGGGACGAAATTCACGGATCTGCTTTTCCATCAGATCAACACTTCGTCTGGCACAGAGTGCGACAACCTCTATATCCTTCTGTTCCCGGGCTACATCCAGCGTCTGGCGCCCTATGGAACCGGTAGAACCCAAAATGACTATTTTTTTCACATTATTCTCCATTCCGGAGCGCCTGGCACGGGGGGACGAAAATAATTCTCATTTCAATGGCTTCGGTATATGGACTCTGAAATGCGGATCTCTCGTCTGCCGTCAGGGCTGTCTGCGGCGCTCCTGCGCAAACAGCTGCTTGAAAAATCAGCGCATCGGCGTGATTTTCAAATCATTCTTCTTATAAATCGTTTTTAAATGATAAATATGCCGCTGAGGCGACCGCGCCTGGCGCGAGAGCCTCACAGGCGGGACTCTTTTTTATTTCTGTATACCATTATGTGCATAATGTCAAGAAAAAACAGAAAAATAGTCAGGACAGTTTTAGAAGTTCATGTTACAATAATCCATAAGGGTAATATATGAATGGGTGGACCTGTTGACCTGATTTTTTATAACTGTTAATTTCTCAAAATTTCTTATTTTATGTAAGGGAGGTTTCATTATGTATGGTTTTGGCGCAATGATCAAGCAGCTCAAAAAGGATCCCAAGACAATCGTCTTTACAGAGGGCTCGGATCCCCGTATTCTTGAGGCTGCTTCCCGTCTTCTTGCAAGCAGCTTCCTGACTCCGATTCTTCTGGGCAAGCCCGATGAAGTGCAGTATGCAGCTGAAGAAGCAGGCTACAATATCCGTGGGGCACAGATCATTGATCCTGAGAATTATGATAAAATGGACGAGATGGTTGACTGCTTCTGCGAACTCAGAAAGAGCAAGGGCATGACTCCCGAGAAGGCTCTTCC
>ONXK01000219.1 GCA_900321785.1 uncultured Lachnospiraceae bacterium
TCCGATCGAGGACGCCGGCAAAGCTTCGCATGCTGTATGTAGGTGCTTTCCTATACGTACAGTGGTATAATAGCTTCTGTTAACATTTCAAAGCATTTATCAAAACCCAATTCTAAAGAGGAACTCATGAAAGAGATTATCGAACTTTACCTTGCCTTTCTGCGGATCGGCGCCGTCAATTTCGGCGGCGGATACGCCATGCTCCCGCTCCTTGAGCGCGACCTGGTCCAGGACCGCGGCTGGACCACGACCCAGGATCTGACGGACTATTTTGCGATCGGTCAGTGTACGCCGGGACTGATCGCCCTTAACGTCGCAACTTTTATCGGAAGCCGCAAAAAAGGGATTGCCGGTGCCATCGCCGCGACACTGGGCTTTATCACCATGCCCATCATCATTATCCTGATCATCGCCACCTTCCTGCAGGGCTTTGCCGATCTGCCCATCGTCCAGAATGCCTTCGCAGGCATCCGCGTCTGTGTCTGCGTACTCATCGTCCAGGCAGTCCTGAGACTTTGGAATAAATCCGTCGTAGATAAAGTCAGTCTCTGTCTGTATATCTGTGTCTTTCTGCTGACAGCCCTTTCGGGCGTCCTTCCGGTCGCCATTCCTGCGGCCATCCTGGTCATCACATCCGGTATATTGGGTGTGATCATCGGAGGTTTCCGGGACAGAGAAAGCGATCAAAAAAAGAATCACGACGCCGCAGAATGAATCACGACGCCGCAGAATAAGAGGGAATACAAATGATCTATTTACAGCTTTTTTTCGAGTTTTTCAAAACCGGACTGTTTTCTATCGGCGGGGGGCTCGCTACGCTTCCCTTCCTCTATGAAATGTCCGACAAGACCCATTGGTTCAGCCATGCGGATATCGCGGATATGATCGCCATTTCCGAGTCTACGCCCGGTGCCATCGGCATCAATATGTCCACTTTCGCAGGCTTCAAAACGGCAGGTTACCTGGGGGGCGTCGTGGCCACCGTCGGTCTTGCCACACCTTCTCTGATCATCATCCTGATCATTTCCGGTTTTTTGGTAAAATTCCAGAAAAGCCGCCATGTCCAGAATGCCCTGTACGGCCTTCGTCCCGCATCGATCGCCATGATCACCGCCGCAGGACTGAATGTCGCAAAGGTCTCACTGATCAATCTGAGCGCCTTTATGGAGACACACAGGATCACCGACCTTTTCATTTTCAAAGCGATCATTCTGGGTATCGTCATCTTTGTCGGACAGAAAATATTTCCGAAAATTCACCCGGTCGCCTTTATCGTTTTCTCTGCAGTAGTCGGCATTGTCTTCCGTTTCTCCGGAGTATGACTTTTAAAAATCACTTGCAGACATCGACCCAGCCGATGGCCCCGGAAATCTTCTCCAGCTCTTCCACAGTCAGTTTTACTGCACTGTGGTCGTTGCCGGCGGCGGGATAGACAATTTCATATTTGTGCAGGCTCTCATCCATATAGACCGGCACCCCGGCATGGATGCCGAAGGGACAGACCCCGCCGGGAGCATGGCCGATCAGCTCCTCTACCTGATCTCCCGGGATCATCTTTGCCTTGGTGTGGAAAGTATCCTTATATTTTCTATTATCCACGCGGGCAGTTCCCTCCGCTATGACCGCGCTGGATGCCTCCGGCACGATCACTCTGTCTTCCATTCCCTTTTCCCGCAAATATTGAACAGCCTTCTCAAAAGACATTTCTTCCTCCTTCCGCTGCTGCTGTCAGAAATCGTTTCGTCACGCGAAAAAGCATACCATCCCCTTTTCTCGAAGACAAGGAAAATCAATTTCCCAAACCAAAGAAAATACCTTTCTCAAAAACAAGAAAAAACTCCTCCCGCAGGCCAGAAAAAGCGGAAGATCCCGTAGACCAGAAAAAGCGGAAGATCCCGTAGACCAGAAAAGCTGATCCCGTAGACCAGAAAAAGCTGAATTGACATTGCCTGCCTGAGGATTTATGATAATCGCCTGTTGACAACAACCTGTTACCGATTACGGAGGGAACATGTCTGAACCTGTAACGCCCGATTCCAGAACAAATGAAAACTCGCCTTCTGTTTTGCAGACAGCCGCCGCAAAAAACGCCACGACTGTCGCCGCAAAAGCCGGCGTGACAGCTCCCCCGCAGGTATCTGCAGCTGACTCCAGTTCTCCGGCGGCCCTGCAGGTATCTGCAGCGGATTCCGATTCTCCGGCGGCTGCGCAGGCATCTGCAGCGGATTCCGATTCTCCGGCGGATTCCCGGGCTCGTGCGGTGAACCCCATTACGGAAGGGATAATCTGGAAACAGATCCTCTTTTTCTTTTTTCCGCTTCTGCTCAGTTCCTTTTTCCAGCAGCTCTACAACACGGTTGATGCCCTGATCGTGGGGCGGATCGCAGGAAAAGAAGCCCTCTCTGCAGTCGGCGGTTCCGCAGGCTCTGTTCTGGGCATTTTTATCATGTTTTATGTCGGTTTTTCGGGAGGCGCAGCTGTATTGGCCGCACAGTTTTTCGGCGCCAAAAAAGACGGCGCCCTCCGGGATGCGGTCCGAACCGCGCTTCTCATTTCCGGTATTCTGGGATTGACAGGAGCCGTCCTTTGTTTTGGGTTCGCGCATCCGATCCTCGCTGTCATGCATACGCCGGACGATATCATGGGTCCCTCTCTGTGGTACCTGCGGGTCGTCTCCCTGGGACTCATCCCCAATGCAGTCTACAACATGGGGGCCGCTGTCCTCAGGGCCATCGGTGATTCACGCAGACCTCTCGCCATTCTCATTTTCACCTGTATCACCAATATAGCCCTTGACTTTCTCTTTGTCGCAGGACTGCGGATGGGCGCCGCCGGCGCTGCAGCTGCCACTGCTCTTTGTCAGCTTCTGAGTGCAGTCCTCGTGCTGATCGTACTGCAGAAAACTGTGTTCACCCGCAGCAGCAAAACGGCCGCCATTCTGGCAGGCCGTATTCTGAAGCTGGGCCTGCCTCTGGGTTTTGCGGAAGTCATGTATACCTTCGCAAACGTTGTCCTGATGGCGGTGGTCAATGGCTTCGGAACGGATACCGTGGCTGCCTATGCCGCCTATGGCAAGATTGACGCCCTGTTCTGGATGGTCGTCGGATCCTTTGGCATCTCAATCACCACCTTTGTCGGCCAGAACATCGGCGCCGGGCGCCGGGACCGTGTGATGCAGAGCATCCGGGACTGCACAGTCATGATGTTCCTGGTCCTGGGGATGGTCATTGCGGCACTGTACATTTTCGCCTATCCCCTGCAGCAGCTTTTCTGTGCGGATCCAAATGTAGTCGAAATCGGAGGGCGCATGATGCGGTTTCTCATGCCCTTCTATTTCCTCTATATTCCGATTGAAATCATGTTTTCGGCACTCAGAGGCATGGGCGACTCCGTCATCCCGACCATCATCACCTTTTTCGGTGTCTGTGTCCTTCGTTCCGTGTGGGGGCTGGCCGTCGTACCCCTCCACCATACGGTCAATATGGTCCTCCTGGGCTTTCCTGTAACCTGGGCTGTCACGACAATCGCCTTTGCGATCTATTTCAGCCTCTACCTGCGCAGACAAGGGCCTGCCATCTGATCACTGCAAAAAATCTCTGTTTTGTGAGCCCTGATGAATAAAACCACCAAAACAGCCCGCTGAATCAAACTGCAAAAAAACAGCCATGCCGTCCCGTCACAGGAGCCTGCATGGCTGTTCTGCATGTTGTTGATCTGCTGTTTTAGTGTTTCACGTTCTCTTGTGACCCTGAAGATGTCCGCCCGGTTTACAATGCTGCACATCAATATTTTGTGCAGAGAATCAGAGGATCATCTCTCCGCGGCAAAGGCGGCGCCAAGGATCAGGACAGCCCCCGCAAGTCCCGCGGCTCCCATCGGTTCATGCAAAAACAGCACGGATATAAAGAGTGCGGAAACCGGGTCGATATAGCTGAAGAGGGCGATGGTCTGCGCCCTCAGCCCATCCGTGCTCCCAAAATACAGGGTATAGGCGATGCCGGTATGGACAATACCCACGACCAGCAGCATGAGAAGGGAAAAGCTGTCCAGTTTCACATAAGACAGCTGACCGGTCACTGCCAGATACGGCAGCAGACACACGCTTGCGGATGCCAGCTGCAGGATCGTCTTGAGATAGGGATCAATATTCCGGATGCATTTGTTCATAATGACAACGGAAGCGTAAAGGGCCGCCGCACCAAGGCCGCAAAGAATGCCGCGGAAAGCATCTCCCTGCGGGATACCCTCTCCTGCCGCACCGGACACAAGGAACATCCCGAGAACCGCCAGAAAGGCGCAGACCAGCTTCTTTGCTGTCAGGCGTTCATGAAAAAACAGAGGGGACAACAGGATCACGATCGTGGGCTGCATATAGTAACACAGTGTCGCTGTTGCCACTGTTGTATAATTATATGCTTCGAAAAGCAGGATCCAGTTGACGCCAATCAGAGCCCCCGACAAAATCAGGAGAAAGAGAATCCGCAGCGGAAGCTCGCAGGCCGGCGTCCGGCTTTCCTGGATATCTCCGTCATTTCCGGTCTTACATCTTTGTTCAGACAATCTTCGGATTATCAGGAAAAGTCCCAGAAATACAGCGCCTAGAATCCCTCTTGAGAAAGCCAGCAGCCCGGAGGAAAGAGGGATATACCTCCTGAAAAGGCCAATCGTCCCGAAGATCAGCATGGATGATGCCAGCATCAGCAGC